>JAFDHD010000004.1 GCA_019308995.1 Deltaproteobacteria bacterium
GTGGCCTTCTTCCTGGCCGGGGGATTGAGGAAAGTCATTCGAGACCGGGCCGAGGTTTCGTGCGCCCGCCTTCCGGAACTCACGTCTTATCTGGGCCTGGTGGCTTTGGGAACCGTGGCTGACATGGTGCCGCTGACCAGGGTCAACAGGATTCTCGTGAGTGAAGGTCTCAAACATTTAAGCAATTCGGCCTGGCCCGGCCTGGTTGCCCTTAAAGAGGTTAGCGACCTCGGTCCGGGCCGGCCGGTGACAGCGACCGATGTGGGGTTCAGGCTGGCGCCGCGCCTCAATGCCGCCGGGCGCCTGGATTCCCCGCAGCCAGGTCTCGACCTTCTTTTGACTCAAGATGCTGGCCAGGCGCAGGTCCTGGCGGCCATTCTGGAAAGCCACAACAATAAACGGAGACAGCTCCAGGAGCAGATCGTGCGCCAGGCCAAGGACATTCTACAGGACGATCTGTATGACAGGCGCAAGTTCATTATCCTGGCCCGTGAGAACTGGCACCGCGGCGTACTCGGTATCGCGGCTTCCAAGCTGGTTGAGACTTTTCACAAGCCCGCCATTCTGCTATCAATCAAAGACGGTCAGGCACAGGGCTCAGGTCGGTCAATCGAGGGTTTCAGTCTGTTTGAGGCCCTGAATCAATGCCAAACTATCCTGGATCATTTCGGCGGACATGACCAGGCTGCCGGCCTGGCTTTGATTGCGGAAAATGTTCCCCGGCTGGCCGAAGCCTTAGAAGAGATAGCTGTTCGGGAATTAGGTGAAAAAGACTTAAGCCCTGGGCTGCGCATCGAGGCGGAGCTGAGTCCGGAGGAGCTCACTCAGGGTCTGGTTCAGCAGCTTTTGAGACTGGCTCCCTTTGGTTCTGGGAATCCCGAACCCACCCTGGCTGTGGCCGGGCTTAAGGTTCTATCCTGCGCCATCGTCGGCCAGAACCACCTCAAACTTCGTCTCAAAGGCAGAAACCGTATCCTGGATATTATTGGCTTTGGTCTGGGAGATCTTTTACCCGACTTGGGACCTCAAGTATCAGTCGCTTTACGGCCGCTGACTTCGATCTATCAGGGCCAGGTCACTCACGGCTGGCAAGCTGTTGATATCAAGACAGAAACAGGTGAGGCGTCTTGATTGTGGCTGTTTTCAGCAGGAGACCGCGCCGCAGGCAGTGAGAAAACTCCCCCTTTTTAAAAGGAGAATTAAAGGGGTGATTACTTCGCGGAGCCTGTTAAGAGCGAACGCCAAGGGCTATAAATGACAAGCTCCAAGACATTTTAATCTTCTAATTTTGGGACATAACACTAGTAGCGGGGCCAAGCCTGCCTTTGTTTCGTGATTCTCCTATTGAGTAATTTTCTTCATATATTTGAGGAATTCGTCATCGTGAGTAAGCACCAAGGTAGTGCTCTCAGCTAAAGCCGTCCGGTAGGCCTCCAGGGAGCGTGTAAAGGCGTAGAATTCCTTGTCCTGGTTAAACGCTTCCGCATAAATGCGCGTTGCCTCGGCATCCCCATAGCCCTTGAGAGACTGGCTTTTGCGGTAACCCTCAGCTATAATTATAGTCCGTTTCCTCTCTGCGGTAGCCCTGAGTGTGATTGAGACCTCCTGGCCTTCAGAGCGGTATTTTTTAGCCTGACGTTCCCGCTCGGCCCGCATGCGGCCAAAAACGGCTCGTTCATTCTCCTGGGGCAGGTCAACCCGTTTTATTCGCACATCTCTGACACTGATCCCATATTCCTTGGCCTTGGTGTTAGAACGCTCGGTGACACTGTTCATGATATCCGAACGAAGCTTGGTAATGATATCAATCATGATGTGGCGACCTAGCTCGACCCTGAGTTCGGCATAGATAATGTCGTCCAGGCGGGCCATAGCCCCACTCACGTTACGCACGGTTTTATAGAACTGGAGCGGGTCAATAACCTGCCATTTGGCGTAGTTGTCCACCACGAGGTTCTTTTTATCCGCCGTGAGAATTTCCGCTGGAGCCGCATCATAGTCCAGGAGGCGTCTCTCAAAGAATTTGACCTCCTGTATGAAAGGCATCTTCATGTGCAAACCGGGGGCCTTGATGTCGCCGACCGGTTTCCCCAGCTGCAGGATAATGGCCTGTTTGGTCTCGTCCACGGTAAAGAAAACCATGTTGATGACAATGAGGGCCACAACGATAATGACCACGATTATTCCTAGTTTTTTGCTCATGTTTTTCCCCTCGTTGATTGAATGACGGTGATTACTTCTCTTCAGTCGCCTTCTGACCGGACCCAAAAGCTTGCAAGGGGAGAAGAGGCAGGACCCCCGCGGCGCCTTGAGACAGGATGAATTTACCGGATTCGGCCAGGATTTCCTCCATTGTTTCAAGGTAGAGCCTCTTGCGGGTCACCTCTTTGGCCTTGCGATATTCCGCCAGCAGTGCGAGGAATCGAGCGGCATCGCCCTGGGCGCGTTTGATCTTTGATTCTTTATACCCTTCAGCCTGCTGAACCATCTCGGCCGCCTTGCCTTTGGCTTTGGGTATGATGTCATTGGCGTACCCTTCAGCCTCGTTTATGTAACGATTCTGATCTTCCCGTGCTGAGGCTACATCTTTAAAGGAAGCAATAACCTGCTCCGGTGGCTGAACCTTTTGAAGCTGGACCGCAACCACCTCCAGGCCAGACTCATATGTGTCAAGGATTTTTTGGAGCGATTTTTTGGTGTCCTGCTGGATACGAAATTTGCCTACGGTGAGGACCTCGTCAATTTTGTTTTGGCCAACGACTTCTCGCATGGCCGCTTCAGTGGCATCCCTGATCGTCTTGACCGGATCGGCTACCTGGAAGAGGAAATTAGTCGGATGTTTGATCAGATACTGGACAATAAACTGAATATCAACGATATTCTCATCCCCGGTCAGCATGAGGGCCTCCACCGGAACGGGACGATACCTTGGTGGCGGACCCGGGTGCACCACCCGAAAGCCGATTTCAAAACGGCGCACTTGAGTCACCTTGGGCTTCATGACCGTTTCGATCGGATATGGTAGATGGTAATGGGGGCCGGGTCCGGTTTCCGATGTATAACGGCCGAATCGTTTAATCACGCCGACCTCGTCCGGAGCGACGATGTAAATTCCGGACAGGATCCAGATCAGGACCACGATGATGATCAGGATATAACCGGAAGGCAGCCTCTTGCGCAGACGATTGAAATCCGCCGCCAGTTTATCCATGTCCGGTGAGCCTTTTCCGTCTTTCTGCCATTTTTCCCAATCCATAGGTATAATTCCTCTTTTTTATTTAAAGGTTTTAATTACTGAAACAACATGTCCAAGCTTGAATAAAATAACCGTATATTGATATTAATATTATAGCCCATGTAGCAAGTCAAGACAAACCAACCAGGTGCGTTAACATTTTATCCGCGCCGCGATTTCCCGAACCCGCCCCATGATCTCGTCCAGGTCAAGCGTGTTTAGCCGACCGTCCTCGACCAGGACCTGGCCGCCCACGACAACGGTGCTGACCTCATGGCCGGAAGCGGCATAAACCAGGTGGGAGAAAGGGTTATACATGGGTTTGAGGTTGGGCTGGTTGAGATTCAAGACAATCAGGTCGGCCTGCCGCCCTGGGGTCAATGTCCCGATTCGGTCAGTCAGGCTGAGGGCCTCAGCCCCGCCTGATACGGCCAGGTTCAAAACCTGGGACGACGGAAGCGTGGTGGGGTCCCGGGTTGCGACCTTGTGCATCAACGCCGCGGTGCGAATCTCTCCGAAGAGATTGAGGTCATTATTGCTTGCCGGGCCATCGGTGCCTAAAGAGACACGCACCCCTCTTTTTAACATCTCGGGCACCCGGGCCAGTCCTGAAGCCAGTTTCATATTACTTTCCGGGCAGATAACCACCGGAACCTTTTTCTCAGACAAAAGATCAATCTCTTCATCATCTACGTGGACGCAATGCACGGCCAGGGTGGATTCATCCAGGAGGCCCAGGGCATCGAGGTAACGAACCGGCGTCTGACCCTGTTCCGAAAGGATTTGCCTGACCTCATTCTCAGTTTCAGCCAGATGAATTTGCAGGATGACACCGGTTTCCCGGGCCAGCTCCTTACTGCGCACCAGCGTAGCAGAAGAGCAGGTGTACGCAGAATGGCAGAAGACGGAAGGCCTGATCAGGTCGGAAACCCCGTTCCAGCGCTGTATAAACTCCCGCGCCTTGTTTACGTTTTCGGCTGGGTCCGGCTGGCCAGGCGCTGGAAAATCTATGACGCCCTGGCCCAAGACGGCCCGCATCCCCACTTCCTGAACCGCCCGGGCGGTCTGATCTTCAATAAAGTATCCATCCCCGACACAGGTGGTTCCTGAAAGGAGCATCTCGGCCAGGGCCAGTTTGGTTCCCCAGTAAACAAGGTCCTCGTTCACATGAGCGGCCTCAGCCGGGAAAATATGCTCATTCAGCCAGGCAGAAAGAGGCAGATCATCGGCCAGGCCCCGGAAGACGGTCATAGCGGCGTGGGTGTGGGCGTTGACCAGGCCGGGCATGATAAGGCCGGAATCAGTTGTGATGATTTTTTGGGCCTTGACTCCTTCCTGAAGGTCGGAAATGGACCCAACATTGACAATGATTCCATCGCGGATGGCAACGTACCCGCTGCTGATGGGAGCCGCCCCTGGCTCCAGGGTCAGGATCAAGCCGCCTTTAATGAGCACATCAATTTCTTGGTTCATTTCAAAATGCTTCCAAGGCGATCAGTTGGAACTAAGAAGGTCTGTCATTCGGGTTAAACATCCCCGCCTCTGACCAGGAAAACGCCTCGCAGCTTCGGCCGCATTTCGTGCCTTACTTCTTGATGACTTCAGCCATGATCTCAGAAATTTCAGCCATTTTAAGGAATAGCTCTTCCAGGTCCAGCGTCGTCAGACGACGATCCTCCATCAGAACCCGTCCGTGAACCACGGAATGAATCACATCCGCGCCTGAGGCGGCATAGACCAGGTGACTCCTCGGATTATAGAGCGGAGTCAGGTGCGGTCTATCCAGATCGAGAACGATCAGATCGGCGAGATATCCCGGGGCGAGGCGGCCGATTTTATCTCCCATACCGAGGACCCGGGCCCCGATGGTCGTGGCCATGTCCAGGACCGTATTGGCGTCCATGACCGTGGGATCGAGCCGGGACATTTTATGCAGCTTGGCCGTGATATCCATTTCACCAAACATATCAAGATTGTTGTTTGAAGCGGCGCCGTCGGTTCCCAGACCAACAGGCACGCCGGCGTCCAGTAATTCGGGCACCGGGGCTATGCCTGAGGCCAGCTTCATATTGCTGCTCGGGTTGTGAACCACCCTGACGCCGCGTTTGGCCAGAAGCTCAATTTCACCATCTTCAAGGACGACACAGTGATCGGCGATGAGATTGGGCGAAAGCAGGTCCAGGTTGTTTAAATGCTGAATCGGCGAGGCGTTATACTGTTTTTTAATGTCAGAGACCTCATGCGGTGATTCAGAAGCGTGGATGATCAGAGGCACCTTTTTTTTATCGGCCAGGTCTTTGCAGGCCTTAAGCAGGTCAGGGGAGCAGGTATAGAGCGCATGAGGTTCGACGGCGATGCTCACGCGCTCATGGCCGTGCCACTGGTCAATAAGCTTTGCCGTGAACTTGAGACTTTCTTCAGCAGGCCCATAATTAGGGGACGGGAAGTCATACAGAACTTCGCCCACCAGAGCCCTCAGACCCGACCGTTCGACCGCCCGGGCCACCTCATGCTCAAAGAGGTACATATCACAAAAAGTGGTGGTCCCTGAAAGAATCATCTCTGCACATCCAAGCAAGGCCCCCCAGTAAACCATATCGCCGGTCAATTTTTTTTCAGCCGGGAAGATCGCTTCGTTGAGCCAGGTTGCGAGAGGGAGGTCGTCGGCCAGTCCGCGAAAGCAGGTCATGGAGACGTGCGTATGCGCATTGATCAAACCTGGCATGACCAGAGTGCGGCCGCCGGTCAGAACCCGGGCGCCCGTTCCGTGAGCGGCCATAATTTCGTCTCGAGGCCCCACCGCCATGATTTTTGATCCGCTGACGGCTACCGCTCCGTTCGCAATGACTGCTCCCGGCTTGTCCTGGGTGAGGATGATATCTCCTGCTGCTATTAGATCGGCCATGGTCTTATTCCCCTTAAGTATTTAGGTCGGCTCGTTTCTTTAAATTCAGCGGCCCGGTTGTTAAATGTCCTGCCAGTATAGACATTTCCCCCGGCATTTCAAGACATTGAACTATCGCCTTTTAATAAGGTATTGACAACTACTTTGAGGCGCTATCATACTCAAACCTCGAAATTACGCCTCAGCCCTTTGGAGAGTTTTAATAATAGGCCTGACAAAGCTTATTTTAAGTGCCTGGCGGGCCGGGTATATAGCGCGCGGATTTTAATGTAGTGTTTAGACTTGGTTCCGCAGCCAGTTGAATCTGCCTGATTTGTTTCTATAATATAAAATATCTTTAAACCTTTTCCTTGAATTGTGCTCCGGTCTGATGATAGTCTGATTTCATGAAAAAATCTTTATCCCAAGGGATGGGAAATGCAGATTAATGAATTCATGAGCCGCGAGGTATTTACAGTCCAGGCAACGGCCAGCATCGAGGAGGCGGCAGCGTTGCTCAAGGAACACGACATCAGGCACCTGCCTGTGGTCGAAGGGAAGAAGCTGATCGGCCTGGTCACTGAGGGAGAGATTCGCGGTGCGATCTTTCCAGCCATGATCGAAGACATCGGAGTCAAAGACTTAATGAACACGGACCCCATAACCGTTCGCCCTGAGACCCGGCTCGAAGAGGCGGTCCGTTTGGTATATCAGCACAAAATAGGGTGCTTACCTGTAGTTGATCACGACGGGAATCTTATGGGCATCATAACCGTGGTTGACATGCTGGCTTCTCTGATCGAGCTGATGGGGCTTCTTTCAGAAAGCTCCCGGCTTGATTTGGCCCTGCCATCACGGCCCGAGGCCTTCGAGGAAGTTACCCATATTATTCAGGCCAATGGAGGCCAGATCGTCGGTGTGAGCCTGACGCAGGTGAGTGAGGGCCAGCCGGTTTATCTTTTTCGTCTTAAGAAAATGAATCTCGACCCTATGGTTAAAAAACTGGAGAAGGCCGGATTTAAAGTCATTTCCAAACTGGATTAAATTGTTGCTTCAAAGTTTTTATGCCAAAATCCAGCCAGAGAAAGATGATTCTGGTCAAATGTTTTCAAAACAGAGGATATAACCTTTACGCAGCCGATACGGGGCGACATGAAGCGAGGTCAATGTGGCTAGGAAGTACAAAGTAAACAAGACTTACCAGGAAATAAATGACCGGATCAAAAAGGGTAAGGCCGTCGTTTTAACCGCGGAAGAAGTCATGGCGGTGGTTAAAAAAAGCGGGCCGGTCAAGACGGCCCGAGAGGTGGATGTGGTTACGACCGGAACCTTCTCACCCATGTGCTCTTCAGGCGCTTTTTTGAATTTCGGACACACCAAACCGCCCATTAAGGCTTCCCGTGTCTGGATTAATGATGTGCCCGCCTATGCCGGTGTGGCCGCGATTGACGTTTATATCGGCGCAACCGAACCGGCTGAAGGCGATCCACTGAACAGTGTCTATCCAGGCGAGTTCAAATACGGCGGCGGACATGTTATTCAGGAGTTGACCGCGGGTAAGAAAGTCAGGCTTCAGGCCACAGGTTATGGCACGGACTGTTATCCGAGGCGAGATTTTGAGAAATCCTTCACCGTGAATGAACTCCCGGATGCGATCCTCTGTAATCCCCGCAATGGGTATCAGAATTACAACTGCGCCGTCAATTCGACCAGAAAGATAATTTACACTTACATGGGGCCTCTCAAGCCTCATTTTGGAAACGCCAACCACTGTACCTCAGGCCAGCTGTCCCCGCTTTTTAATGATCCATACTTCATGACCATCGGCCTGGGCACCCGGATCTTTCTGGGCGGGGCTCAAGGTTATGTCACCTGGCCGGGAACACAGCACAACCCTGACCCGCCGCGAGGCAAAAACGGCGTGCCTCTCAAGATCGGCGGAACGATGATGGTCGTGGGCAACCTTAAAGAAATGAACCCCCGCTATCTGGTCGGGGCCTCCATACTCGGGTACGGCTGCACTCTCACCGTTGGACTGGGTATCCCCATACCAATTCTCAATGAGGAGATAGCCCGGTTTGTGGGGGTTTCTAATGACAAGATATTTACCCAGGTCGTGGATTATGGTGTGGATTACCCCAAGGGAACGGGCAAGACGTTGGGCCAGGTCAGCTATGCCGAACTTTTTTCCGGCACGATTACCTTGGCTGGAAAGGAGATTCCAACCGTCCCTCTCTCTTCTCTGATAATGGCTCGTGAAATTGCCGAAATTCTCAAACAATGGATCCAGCAGGGTGAGTTCCTGCTGGGCGAACCCCAGATGCTCCTGCCTTCGGTTCGGAAATAGGAGAGACAAAGGCATTTTCTCAGGCCGAAATAAACCCCGTCGCTCGTCTGACCGCGCTTAAGCCAGGCAAATATGAGAGCAGGGTTTATCCCCGTGCGGACAGGTTCATTCGGAAAATTATTTTTTTTAGCTTAAAGCAGGGCCTTGATTTCCCTTTCCCAAAAATTCCTCTGGACAACTCCGGTCACCTGCCTCACGGTTTGACCCTGACGATTGATCAGGAAGCTGGTCGGTATCCCTCTAAAATTCCCGTAATCCCTTACAATCTTTTTTTTCTGCTCGCCAGCGTAAAGAACGATGTAATTGACCTTATACTGGGCTGCAAACTGCCTGACGCGTCCCATGTCCGAGGTGTCGAGCGAGACGCCGATGATGTTCAAGCCGGATGGTCCGTATTTCTCTTGGAGCTGCACGAAGTCCGGGATTTCTTCCCGGCAGGGCGGGCACCAGGTGGCCCAGAAGTTGAGAAGGATCACTTGGCCTTTAAAGTCCGACAGGCCGATCATCTTGTGCTCCAGGTTTGGCAGGATAAAGTCCGCGGCCCGGGGGTACTGCTTGTCATTTTCCGCAGTGCAGGAAAGCATCACTACTGACAGAGCCAGGAGCATGAACAAAAGGCGATAGGTTTTTTTCATTAACAATGCCTCTTTTTTGCTTATTTTCATAAATGTAACACGGCCTGGTTCAATGTAAACCCCGCCTGAGGTTGAATTTGGAGCTTCCCTTGATCGGCCGGCCCTTCCTGATGGCTTCCCTCACTTCACGGGCCGTTGTCCGGGGATGCGGATCGAATTCCAGGTCAATAATGAAGGCCTTCACACCGGCCAGGGACTTGAACTTAAGCAGCGGGGATAGAAACATGGGCTGTTCGGCAAAAACCTGGCAGATTCCACCATTAACATACAGCCTGAATCGTTCCCGGCGAGAACTCAACACCGGCAGGTTATCCCTGAGACCGGCTGGATTGAAACGCGAGGTGAACAAAGGAGGACGGCCATAGATATAGAGCAGACGGGCTATCGGGCCGGGCCGACTCAATATCCGCCTCAAGCCCTTTTCATCGTTTTCCACGGATAACGTCACTCCGTCCAGCCCCAGGACCTTAAGCTGCGCCTCGGCCTGAGTATTGAGGCAGTTGAGGCGGTGGTCGGCATAGATTTTCAGCCTGCGGCCCGGCCGCTTAATAAGGGACTGGCTCAACATATCAAGATGACCCAGATTGGAGATCATCAGCCCGGCGAAATTCATTCGTTTCAGAGCCGTCAGATCCTGACGGAGCTCCTCCGCTTCCGGACCGAAGAGCAACGGCGGCAAGGCCCAGATCACCCGTTCGAATAAATGACCCCGCCGCCGCTTGAGTTTCATGGCCCGTTTCAGGTTGGACCTGGTCAAAGGCAGGATGATTCTGCCCGGCTTGAGCTCGCTCAGGTCTGAAACTTCCTCGGTTCGAGCCACCCGGTACCAGGCCTCGGGCCTAGATCGGCCGGTCGGAGCCAGGGCTGTCCTGGACCTTGGTTTGAAATCGTTCAGGATTCGATTCAAGTTTTGGGAGGCCTTGAGCCTTGGGAGCGGAGCTTTTTTAAAATCCATGATAAAAGGGGAACGCAGGGATTCCTTTTCTCCGCGGGCGCTGTCCACCTTGAATATCAGGTCGCCGCTGGACAGTGGGAAGGGTGAGTTTAAAACGACTTCCTGCCTTTGAGCTGCTTTTTTAATCTTTGATTCGGCCTGTATCATTGCCTTGAGGGTAAAGGCCTGGCGCTCGCCGCCCCGCTTGAATTGCGCCCGGAGACGATCCCCGACCATGACTTCGGACTTCAGCTTTATGCGGCCGCCGCCTTGGACCGGTTCCTTGATCCGGCCCAGGTAGAGTCCTGATGTGGGGGAAAGGTCCGGGGCCAAGGCATCGGCCGGTTGAGAACTTAACAGGAAGCCTTTTGAACCTTTGCGCCCCAAACTCTTCTCGATCAGGCTTCTGGCCTCAGCCAGGGCCTGCTCCCAGTTCTCCTCTGAAGCGTCCACTAGTATTCGGTAGGCCTTGACCACAGTGGAAACATAATGAGCTCCCTTCATCCTGCCTTCAATTTTTATGGCAGCCAGGTTCAAATTTTTCATCGAGCGTATCAGCTCGGCTGCGTCCAGATCGGTCGGGGAAAAAAAGTAGGCGGTCCTCCGGCCGCTGGTATAACGCCGGCGGCAGGGCTGAGTGCAGGCTCCCCTCAGGCTTCCTTTACCGCCGAGAAAGCTGGACATGAGGCAGAGTCCGGAAAAACAAAAGCATAAAGCCCCATGGACAAATACTTCCAGGCCGAGGTCCGTATTTTGAGACAGCGCTTTGATTTCCTTCAGGGTTAGTTCACGGGCCAGGATGGCCCGATCAAACCCGAGCTTTTCCAGAATACGAAGTCCGGATAAGTTGTGGCAGCCCATCAGCGTGGAAGCATGGACTTCGAGGATGGGGAAGTGCTTTTTAATCATATTTAAAAGACCCAGGTCCTGAAGGATGAGTGCGTCCGGTTTGATTTGAACCAGGGCTTCCAGCGTTCGGGCCGCTGGTAAAAGGTCCTCCTCTTTGAAAAGGGCGTTAATAGCGATGTAAACTTTAACTCCACGTTCGTGAGCCACCGGAACCAGCCGGGCCAGATCCGTCAGGGAAAAATTTTCGGCAAAGGCCCGGGCTGAAAATTCCTTTAGGCCTAAATAAACGGCGTCCGCACCGGCATCAACGGCTGCGGCCAGGGTGGCCAGGCTGCCTGCCGGCGCCAGAACTTCCAGCTTGCGCCTAGCCATGTGACTTAAAAAGGGTCTGGATTGGTCTTTGGTTTTTTTCAAGCGCTGATTCCTCAAATTCGCTGACCTGCCTGGTGAGCATGGCCAATACGGTTGCGATCGTGATTAAGACCTCAGTGGATTTTGACTTTTTCAGCCTCTTTTGTCCATAAAAAATATTGCGCTTTTTCCTGAAGCCTGCCTGTTTTTTTATATATGTATTTTTTCGCGATGAAGGCAGGGGCCTTCATCGGGTAATCCTCAATCCAAATTTAATCTCTTGTTAAGTTTGAAGAGATGCTGGAAAGACCCCTTGTCAGCGGTCGGGCCGTTGAAATAGTCTGCGTTAAGATTAGACCAGCAATTATAGCTTGTGAATACCAATCGTATATGCTAACACTAACAACAATTCCTGATCAGAAAGGCCGCTTTACAGGGTAGAAACTCTGATGATAGCCGGGAGAAACGATGCTGGTGAAGTTCTGGGGGGTGCGGGGCTCAATTCCGGCGCCGATCCGTACAGAGCAGGTTAGCGCCAAGATAATAAAGGCCCTGAGCCTGGCTAAAAATGTAGACCTTGAAGACGAAGAAGCCATTAGCAGCTTTGTCCAAGGCCTGCCTTTTGAGATTAAGGGAACTTATGGCGGAAACACCGCATGTGTGGAGGTCCGCAGCGGAGAAACGATTATCATCCTGGATGCAGGTTCTGGGGTCAGGGACCTGGGGCTTTCCCTTATGAAAGACAAATTTGACGAGGGAGAAGGCACCGCCCATTTTCTCATCAGCCATACGCACTGGGATCACATTCAAGGCTTCCCTTATTTCGTCCCGGCCTTGGTTTCGGGCAATCGAATTCTGATATACAGCCCCAAAGAGGATCTGGCCCAGAGGTTCATTGCCCAGCAGATGGATCAGGACATGTTCCCAATTCGTCTGGAGACCATGGGGGCTGAAATTGAATTCGTGCGTCTTGCCGAGCAGAATGTGGATATCGGCGGGCTCTCGGTCAGCCATATGTTGATGCGTCATCCCGGCGGGTCGTATGCCTACCGGCTGGAAGAGAATGGCAGAGCGCTAATTTACGCCACCGATGCCGAGTATCCAAAGCTCAATCAGACGGCTATTCAGCCTTATCTTGATTTCTTCACAGGCGCGGATACCCTGATATTCGATGCCATGTATACCTTTTCCGAGGCGGTGGCTAAAATAGGCTGGGGGCATGGCGCTGTCTATGTTGGAGTTGATCTAGCCGTGAAGGCCGGTGTTAAACGCCTGGTGCTCTTTCATCACGAGCCGACGTATGATGATGATAAGTTCAAGGAAATCCTTGAGAAGACCAAAACCTACTACAATCTGGTCCGGGAAAACACTGACCTGGAGATCATAATAGCTATGGAGGGGCTAGAGCTTGAAATTTGATCCGGGTAAATTGGCTTTTTTTAAATTTTTGGTTCATCTGAACGCTCTGCCTTTTTTGTTTAAAAGAGAGCTGGAAGACTTTTCCCAGGCATAAGAATATTACATGACTCCTAAATTCAGCAATATCAGAGCCTCAATCAATAGACCCGATAAGCCCCTTCGCTCGAATTCATGACCTTACATATCTGGTTGCCAGGGTTTTTTCAGCAGCTTTTTTGGAGATAAACCAGATTTAAAATCCTCGTCCATCCCGGTTAAAAGTCATTTTCAAGCCCCCAGCATGTTGCTCCTGTTAACCGATGCAGCTCATACCAAGTTGCGATCAAACATTTACTAATGAATCGTCATTGCGAGCGAAGCATAGTAGGGTTGGCCTTTATTGACATATGAAAGACCAGAAATATACGGGCGGGGATAAACCCCGCCCCTACTCTAAACCGGTATTGTAGGGGTGGGGTTTATCCCCGCCCTCTTCCAAAACTTGAAAATAGTTTCTTTGCCAAATAACCCTATGGCTCCTGCCGAAGGACCTAGCGCTCGCAATGACAGGAAGGTGGATTTTGTACATAGTTGAATGCAACTTAATATTATTTTGTCTCAGGTCATTTAAGCCCAAGGCAGGAGATGGTTGGAGGGTCAAAAAAAATGCTTCGAGATTCCATTGTCAATCCTTCTCTGGGATGATATCTTGAATATCAAATCGAAATTCACAGCATTGCCGCTAGGGCCAGAGGCAAGAACATGGAAAATGGCAGTATGAGACAGAAGGTTAGAGATATATACGGGTTTATCCAGAATAACCTTTATCTGAACCGCCCGGATATGAGGGTGGGGGAGGAATCCTTCAACTCAGCGCTTCTATTCAGCCTCTTGACCGCCCTGAATCGCGGCAAGGAACTCATCATCGGTGAACCGGGGCTCGGAAAGACCACGTCGGCCGAGTATGTCGGCGCCATGATCTATCGGCTGCCGCTGGGTTTAATTTGGGCCAGCGAGGTCTCAGGTCACCCGGAACAGACCGAGGAGAAGATCATCGGCCGACCCGATCTCGGTCGCCTGAATCAGGGTGAGGAGGTGGTGGTCTGGTCCTATCTGGCTCAGCTTCCCATTAAGATCATAGATGAAATCAACCGACTTCCCGAGACCAAGCAAAGCATGATCCTGGATGGTGTGGACCGTGGCAACTGGGAATACCTGAACGATGTGATCATCAATGAGGAGTTCTGCCTCTTTGCCACAGCGAACTATCAGGACCGGGGGACCAATACCCTGATCGCCCCGTTGATAGATCGGTTCGATGTGATGGTGGAATCCAGGCATCCAGGTGCTAACATGGCCTATTTGATCGGCATGAAGGAGAGGTATGAGAATGTCTTGAGAAGGCCTCAATACGAGCGAAGGTTTCAGGAGATCCTGCTTAAACGGCAGGACTATCACGACAAAATGAAAGGAATCGAGAAACTCTGTGATCGTTTCGGAGAGCACATGGACAAGGAATTTCAAGTCAAGATGTTAAGCCGGGGAGAAAGAGAACAAATTCGAGGCTCCATCCAGGAGCTTCCCCTGGATCTTGACGCCAACGCCTTTCTGAGGACCGGAATTGCCGAGTTATCCTTCTGCTATAAATATGGCCAGAAACGCACCGACGAACATTGCGGGGAAGGCTGTCACTACACAGGCTATCTCTGTCACCGTATCAAGAACTGCATTTCCAACCGCTTTCCCATATCGGTCAGAACCTATGCCCAAGCCCTGGCGTGGCTGCTCGGGGATGAAGCTGTGGGTGTTGAGCACATCAAGGCCGTGATGCCTTACACCCTGGCTCACAGGCTTCAGTGGAAGGAGGAGTACATCGCTCAAAAACAGGGAGACGAGCGCAGGGATCCTTTTCAGATCCATATGGCCAGGGAGACGGTCAACGAGATTTATAGACGGTACAACGAACAGAGCCATCTCATTAAAAACGCCCTGGCTGTGGCCTATCAAGCCCGATCGGGTGAAGATTTAGAGCCTATTGAGGGAGATCACCCGATCTATGCTGAAATCAAGCGAGATCTCAATGAGGTTAGGTAGATGATAAATCTTTTTCAGGATTTTAAGGATTATCCTTATACAAAAAAGGAGATCCCTCTCGACCGTATCGTCCGGGCCAAGGAGAGGGTCATGGACGAAATCATAGGGGGATATTTGAAGCTTGTGGAGGAGGAGGTTAAGGACCTGGTCTGGCTGGTGGAACACAGCCGGGTCGTGAAAACATACTCTTCCGCGCTGCAAACCATCCAGGACCTTAATTACGACATTGATGACATCGAAGAACTCTGCCTCGAACTCTCCAAAGGGAAGAAAATTCCTTATCTGATCTCAGGTCCCGCAGGCGTATATATTTCTGCCTTGTGTAACAATGTCAAGGAAGAAATTATCCACCTCAGATTAAACGATCTCGAACAGACCTTTCATTTCCTCGGTTACCGGCTTCCTGAAGAAAAGACTCTTATTCTCGAAGGCGACATGGGCGATTTTATCGGCGCCGGACTCTCAGGGGGAAAGCTGATGGTAAAGGGTTCCGCCGGAAACTGGACCGGTGTGGGAATGATGAAGGGTGAAATCTTGATAACAGGATACGCCGGGCAAAATACAGGGGAATGGATGAGAGGCGGGGAGATCCATGTTGATGGCCAGATTCAGGGAATTGGAAAAAGGATATTCGATGGATGCATTTACCAGCGAGAACGGCTTGTCTTTCCCCGTGACCAGGCCACAAGCTGACAGAAAAAAGAAGTGCGGGAAGTGACGGATAGACGAGAAAGCAAATACGATCCATTGATTAAAGATATCTGGGTCAAGGTGCGGGAAAAGCATTTCTTTCCTGAACTGCCTGATCCAACTATCTCCGAATCAATGGACCGTGTCGCCCTGGAGATCAAGAGTAAGCAGATCACGTTGAGCCAATCCTTCATGGAAAAGGCGGCCGAGCATCTCCCCATGGAAAACGTGATCGAGGCCCTTCTTGATCACGGCGTAGCTCATTATACTTACTGTCCCTGGGATTTTCATACCCATCTGATCCTTTATCAACAGGCCAAGAAAGTCCTCAAGGACAAGGACATGGCCCAAAAATCAACTGACTACTTCATGGATGTGGTTGCTGACACCCATTGCTTCAAGGAAAAGGATACACCGATTCCTGAACTGTACCGCCACCTCGATAAAGGGGTCATGGACGAAGCCATCCACGCCCTGTACCAGAAGATATGGGCTGAAAACCTCAATGTTCAGGGTTATGAGGAGTTGTCCAGAAAGCTCTCTCGAATCCCATACCTTGACAGGAAACTATGGCCCGAGAGTCTCTACCGCTTTTCAAAAATACTTCAGGGTCTGCTGGAATCGGAAAAAGAATCCGGGGCGCTGAACCAAACCAATCCCATGGGGCAAAATGATTTACAGAGATATTCTTCCGAGGAGATAGATCAAGGCCTCAGAGAGTTCGCCCTGACAACAAGCAACCCGGGTGAATTTAAGGAACTCGTGAAGGATTTCGAAGAGGAACTTCAAGAGGTGGAGAAGGAGCGTAACCAGAACATGGGTCTCGGGCCGGGGTCCCCTCTGGATGCCAATGTTCTTTTTTATATGAAGCTGGCCGAGAACTACTCCCTCCCGATAAAGAAAACTCCCCTCGAAATGAACGGTTCCCTTTACCCTTTTAGTCACTCACCCTGGGAAGTTGGTAAACCGTTTCGGGATATTGATCCCTGGACAAGCTTTGGAAAGGTGATGCCCGGGATCACTCAGGTTTGGGAGCGGAGAGAGGGCGCAACCTTCGGTGAGGAGGAAGGGACGCCTGACTGCATTATTGTCATTGACTCATCAGGCAGCATGACCAACCCCAGACAATACCTCTCTTACGCCGTCCTGGGCGCAAGCTGTGCTGCGGACGCTTACCTCCGAAACGATGCTTCTGTGGCAATTTACAACTTTAGCGACGCTAACGCCGGTGACAGGCTTGTCCTTGATTACACTCGCGACAGAAAGACGATTTATCAGGCCGTCTGCCGTTATTTTGGAGGAGGCACCAAGCTTAATGTCGAAGACATCAAATCCCTCCAGCGTCCATCCCAACCCGACATCTTCATCATTACCGATATGCAAATTACTAACCTGGAGGTTCTCATCGGCTATCTCAATGAGCTTGAGAATCGGGTTACCGCCGTTCATATCGGGGAAAACAAATATGTCAGGCACTTCTGGAAATCCATGGCCATCCGGAAGAGTATCAGTATCTATCCGGTCCATAAAAAGGAGGATATTCCAAAGATCGTCCTTGGAAAGATTAAAGAATATTTTAAATCCGTCTCCTGAAGCAGCAGTTATACATGAATACTATAATGCTGGTCGGGTTTGGTGAGAATTTCAGACCCTGGGCCTAGGTCAAGGCCTGAAGTCTTGGCCTTTATTGACATCTGAAAGACCAGAAATATACGGGCGGGGATAAACCCCGCCCTTACTCTAAATCGGTATTGTAGGGGCGGGGTTTATCCTCGCCCTCTTCCAAAACTTGGAAACAGTTTCTTTGTCAAATAACCCTATGGCTTCTGCCAGAGGGCCGGGGGCTCGCAATGAAATTCATTAGTAAATGTTTGATCGCAACCTGGTATTAATCTTTTTCCCCCCGCTACCGCAATTGGCAGAAGAACTTTCCGATTATGCCCGTTTGGAAGGAATTCCTTTTCAATCGGAAGATATTGTCGCCATTGACGCTAAAGGCATAAGCCAGGAATATAAAGAGACTGAGGGGAACCACCTTTTGAGAAAAAAAGGGTTTCCGCTCAGCCGGCAGCAGGCGCTTCGCTTTTTAGCTCAGCGGCGATGTGTTCGGAAATCTTCTCGGCTGAAGCGCCGAAGAGGTCTTCGATGGGAAGATAATCCAGGTATTCGTCCTTCCAGAGGTGGCCGATCTCTTCCACCAGGTTTCGGATGTGATGATACTTACCGCCCAGGGCTTCGAGCTTCTTTTGAACTGGCACTTCCTTTTTGAATTCAATGTTGAACAGCAGGAGGTGATCAATTTTGATATCACTGGAAATAACCGGAACGACAAGAATACTTCTGCTGTCCCTTTTTCCTTTGCCAATAAAGACATTCCCCTGCTTGACAATGATGCGCTTGGTCCCCCGGAGCTTGTTGTCGCTCTCAACCCGTGAAGCCAGGTCTTGGGCGCTGCCTTCCTTCTTGACGACGTAAATGGTCGAATCTTCAACCGGCTCGCCCAGTATATTCAGCCCGGCGATACGGTAAAGGGTAGTCCCTTTTATCTCACTGATGATCTCCTGCATACGCCTCAAGACCAGGATATTGCTGGTCGTGAGATGATTCTTGTCAAAACCACCGATTTCGAGTGCGTCGAAAAGAAGTCCTTCCACCTTTTCCGAAATCCTGCTCGTTCCGACGGTAACGGTCTTGGCCTGGTGCTTGATGGCGTCAATGGGCCGGGCCATCTCCATGATGATATTCCCAATGTATTCGAAGAAGGCCCGCAGCATGTTGGGAGCGGTTCCCCTGAACCCGAAATCAAACTCAAAATCAGAAGAAGGCAGCCTGCCTGCCAGGTACTTCAGCAGGAGCGTGATATCCGAGGCCGCACAGGTGGCCATGGCCGTGGCGTACCGGTCCTGTCTTATCCTCTGCTTGAAGACCCGGTAAATCTGCGCCGCCTTTTCCCTGAAGGACTCGTCCAGCACAATCTCGTAAATATCCAGGCCCTTGGCCAGGGAGCTGTTCACGTGTTCATGAATCTCCTCTCGGAAATTGAAGAGGTGCCGTGATTCCTCATTAATGGCCAGGGCGGCGTTGTATCCCCAGATGTGACCGGCGAGGGTATTGATGATCGGGGCAAAGCGCTCGGTGATTTCAGGCACATAAATAACCGCATCGGCATAAGGATCAAACCGGTGTTCGCCTTCCGTGGCTACGACAATGGGTGTGCCTTGATGCGCCTTGAAGATAGCCGTGTCCTTGACAATGTCGCTGATGACGTCATCACTGTTGCCTGCCGCGCAAATGAAAATCAGCGGCTCAGCTGAAAGGTCAATGTGCTTCTTGTCTTCGACCACGTCAGAGGAGATGGTTTTATAACAAAGCTCGCTCAGTTTTATTCTTATTTCATCGGCCGAGATTTTATTAGGCCCGCTGCCCACCACGGCCCAGTCTTTTTTGGTTACGGCGAACCTCTTGGCGGATTGACCGATATCTTCAGCCACGGCCAGGACCTTCTCCATGCAGGAAGGCAGCCTCCACAGTTGTTCTATCTCGGACAGAATGAAATCGTCGCTCAGGGTCCCGAGCAGTTGAGCCACCTTGAGGCCCAGGATGCTGCCAGCCACGATCTGGGAGTAGTAAGCCTTGGTGGAAGCGACCGACATCTCGATGTCTCGGCCGCTGCTCGTGTAAAGCACCCCGTCTACCTTAAAGGTGATGTCCGAGTCGCGCCGGTTGACAATAGCCAGGGTGTGAGCGCCCCGTTCTTTGGTCATGTCCACGGCGCGATTGGTATCGGTGGTGGTGCCGGACTGCGAGATGGCCACCACAAGGGTGTCTTCTTGCGTCTCTTCGAGCATGAAGCCGCTGAATTCGGACGCCTTCACAGCCGAGATCTGAATGTCTGCTCCCTTGAGGTAGTATTTGAAAAACTCGGCGCATCCCAGGGCCGCCACGCCAGCGGTGCCCTGGCCGATAAAAACCACCTTTTTGATTTTCCTCTCCCGGATGGCCGTAGCCAGGCGGGATGGGATCACCGAATCATCCAGGAGGATCTGGGGCCGCCGGTGGCCGTCTTCCTCAAGAATGGCCAAGCAGCCTTGAATCGTCTGTTCAACCGACCGGGGTGACTCCGAGATTTCCTTGAGAAAGTAGTGCGGGTAATGCTGACGATCAATGTCCCGGGAGGTGATTTCGGTTTCATTGATATCCTGTTCAGAAAGCCTGATCGGGGTTCCGTCATAATACATGGCCTTGATCCCCTCAAGGCCTCCCTGGGAGTCGCAATCCAGGACGAAGATCTGACCTTGAATTTTGCCCGAAATCCCGTGCACCATCTTCTCCCCGTCCAGCTTGAGATACCGGGAAGTCTGCTCTACAAAACCGTAAACCTCAGAGGCAGGCACATAATGATCCTCAGCCAGGCCGACAAATATAGCCTGCCCGCTCCCTTTTTGCGCCAAAAAAATTTTCCCGGGGGCAAGATCGCTGTGCATGGCAATGGCATGGGAGCCCTCAAAATCACTCATGGCCAGACGAAAAGATTCCTCAAGACCCCTACCGCTATTGAGAAATCTTCCGATGTGAAGGGGAATGATCTTGGTGTCCGTGGAAACCTCCTCCGGAATCGTTCTGCCTGTTTCCCTTTCAAAATCCTGCTTCAGGCTCTGGTAGTTGTCAATGTCCCCGTTAAGGCAGACGTGGATAATCCCGTCAGAACCGTCAGGATCGTTGTCCACCGGATGGCAGTTCGGCACGCTGATCTCACCGACCGAGGCCCAGCGCGTATGCGCCATGGCGCTGTGATGCACGTGCGGCAGCCTGACCAGACGCTGAAATATGTCATCCTTCTGAACCTGCTCCCGCAGGAATCGAACATTATCCCCCAGGCTTCCCACCTCGGCCGCCACCTTATAGGTGAATACCAGGGAGGTCCACGTATCCTGATTATTCATCCTGATGCTGCGATTGGACAGGACGCGGTCAGCCTGTCTGGCCTCAAACTCATCAAAGAAATCGTTTTCTCGCAGCCCTTCTTGAAACGCCTGAAAGTCGGCCTTGCTGAGCCCGAAGAGGATCGAAATCCCGGCAGAATCTCTTCCCCTGACTTCAAGCCGATCAAGGTTGTTGAAGATGAGGTTGAGCTCCTTGAGCCGACTGACGGCCTGCGGCGTCTTGTCGTAAGAATCACAGCGCCCGAGGCTGCTAATTTCATCAATATTAAAAAGGATGTCACGCTTCAGGGACCACAGGATGTCCCGGACGTCGGACAGGCGGCGGGCGATGAGTTCGTCTTCTTCCGCTGTCAGGCGCGGCTTGTTCAGAAGCTTCAGCTTCTCCTCAGTTTCAATGAGGTTTTCGAGTTTGTTGCAGCAAACCGCAAGCTGCCTCTGCTGGCTTTGGCTTGAAAATACTTCGTAAAAACCATCCTGGCCTTTCAGTTTCCCGCAGAGACCTTTTATCTCTTGCAGGAGCTCCGGCCCGCCGAGGTAATATGCCTTTTGCTCCAGACCTTCCTTTTCGAGCCTCTCTCCATGGTGTGCTAAAAGCTTCTCCAGCTTGGGTTCAAGCTCCTGAAGGATCGGCCGTTCCTTTCCGGCCGACCGCCTTTTAAAGGCCAGCACGCCTGTGATCCCGCAGTTTAACACCGTGGGTTGGTATGGAAACAGTATTAGTGAGCCTTCCGGGACCGTTTCCAGGCTTCTTCCCCAGTATAGACTGGTGATGCCTTTTACTTTCAGAAACGTCTTTATTCTTTTTCGGATCATATCTTTTCCAACTATATGCTAACTGTCCGGGCCAAGAGATATAAATCGTTTTTCATTATAGTATCATAACCTAAGATCATGAAAACTAGGGCGATTGGCACAATCACTTTCCGTATATAGCTTTTTAAGCAGCTAAATATCACGGCTGGAAGCGGGTTACTCCCATTTCTGGGGCTTGGCCCTGACTTTATGACCGCTGGGAATGTGAAGTACAAGACCCTGGCCCGGGAACATTTTTTCCCGGGTATCAGGGGGACATGTTGACCTGGCTGGGACACATGAACATTAATTGCGCTTCCAGGTTCCGCTTTGACCGCCTGATTTTTCCAGGAGCAGTATATCTGAGATGACCAGGTCCCTATCCAGGGCCTTGACCATATCGTAGATCGTTAAAGCGGCGGCGGAAACTGCAGTCAAGGCTTCCATCTCCACGCCGGTCCGCCCCTCAGTCCTAACCTCGGCAAAGATGTCTATCCGCCCCTGGCCAGGCCTGGGTTCAAGTGTAACCTGAACATGGGACAGGTTTAAAGGATGGCATAAAGGGATGATCTCCGGGGTGTGTTTGGCAGCCATGATGCCGGCCACCTGGGCCACGGAAAGGACATCGCCTTTTTTAAGGCCGCGATCAATTACCAACTGAAGGGTCGCTTCGGACATCGAAACCGTGGCCCGAGCCTTAGCCCTCCTCGTCGTAACCTCCTTCTCCCCGACATCAACCATCTTGACCCGCCCGCGCTCATCGAGATGGGAGAATTCCGGCTGGCTGGCGGATTCCTGCCAATCGTCCCGGCTCAATGAAGGGCCTCCTTGACCTTGTCCGCGGCTTTATCCATCCAGGACCGTTTCTTCTTTTCCTGTTCCAGTAAGGCGAACTCCTTGAGCAGTCCCTCCTGGCGTTTGGTCAGGTCAACAGGGGTCAGGACCTTGATTTCCATAATCTGATCGCCCCGGCCCCGGCCTCGTAGACTTGGAAACCCCGCCCCTTTGAGGCTCAGGACTTCCCCGTTCTGAGTACCCTTGGGGATAGCCAGCTTTCGATTGCCATTCAGGGTAGGAACCTCAATTTGGGCGCCTAGAGTGGCATCTGCCATAGAAACGGGAATACGGCAGATAATATGATCTCCTTCCCGTTCGAAAAATTCATGAGGCCGTACATGGATCACCACATACAGATCACCGTTTGGGCCGCCCTGCCCTCCGGCTTCGCCTTCCCCGTGCAGCCGCAGTCTTGATCCGGTATCAACACCGGGAGGAATCCGAAGCGAAACGACTTTCTCTTGCTCGACCCGGCCCCGACCCTGGCACTCGGGACAGGGGTCATTGATAACCTTCCCCTGGCCGCCGCACCTGGGACAGGTTGTTGACAGCCGAAAAAAGCCCCTGGTTTGATTGACCTGGCCCAAGCCCTGACAGGTGGGGCAGATTTGAGGTCTGGTTCCAGACCGGGCGCCAGAGCCTTCGCATGCGCTGCAAATCTCCAAACGGGGGATGCGCAGCTCGATCTCCTTGCCAGTTGCCACATCCTCAAAGTCTATCTCCAAATCGTAGCGCAAATCTTGACCTGGCACAGACCAGGAACGTGAACGCCGCCGACCGGTCCCGAAGAAATCGTCGAAGATGTCTGAAAAACTCGAAAAGATGTCTTCAAAGCCGTGGAAACCCTGAAAACCGGCCCCCTGAAGCCCTTCATGGCCAAACTGGTCATAAAGCTGCCTCTTCTCGGGATCGTGAAGAACCTCGTAGGCTTCAGCCGCCTCCTTAAACTTTTCTTCGGCCTCCTTGTCCCCTGGGTTTCGGTCAGGGTGATATTTCAGCGCCAGTTTTCGGTATACCTTTTTAATCTCTTCCGTATCGGCATCCCGGGCGACACCCAAAACCTCATAATAGTCCGGTTTATTCACGTCTGCTTATCACCTTCCCGACCGTAGCCTGCAAAAAAACTGAAGCCGTCTTATTCGATGTCGTCTTCAGCACCGTCCTTTGCGTCAGAAAGCTGTAGCTCATCCTCGTCCTGACGATCATACTCATCAATATTATCCTGTGTTATCGCCCCGCTGGCTATCTCGCGCAGCGCCAGGACCACATCCTTGTTATCCCGATCAGACATAACAGGAGACCCGGACCGAATCTGGCGAACGCGGCGCGCGGCCAGGTGGACGAGGGAGAAACGATTATCCACTTTTTCCAAACAATCTTCAATAGTTACTCGTGCCATATCTTTACCTCGCTCCCTTTGTATCCTGCATAAATTTTTAACCGACCATATTATTTTACCATAATTCGTTGTTTTTATCCCTAGTTAAACAATCTACCTCTTTCCGGTGTTTGACTCCTCCTTAAAGGAGGCGGCCGGAGGTTTGAAATCAGGCAACAATTTTTCCAAAAAATCCGAATTCACCAGAACCACCGGATCGGTTCCGGCTCTTACAGCCAGGAGTTTCCCCGAGGCAGGCCTGGTGGAAAGAATTAGCTCAGCCAGGGGCTTTTCTGCACCCCGCAGCTTTATCTTGAAATCCGGCTTGTCCAGGCCGTATTTTTTAAGCGTTTCCTGTGTCGAATCCAGTAAGCGCTTATATTCCAGGTCTTCAAGGTCCATAAGAAAACTTACAATATGATGCTCCTCGGTCTGAGCCTCCTTAGGCTCGGAGACCTTCCAATGACCTTCCACCTTCTTGGCCTTGAGTGTTTGTTTCGGACCGCTTACCTCTATGAACTGAACGGCATGGCGATTAAATACCAAAAGATGTTTGTCTTTAATATCAAAAGGGGTCTGCTTTAAAACCTCAAAGGATTCTGCGTCAATAAGCAGGACCTCATCAGGGCGTTCACTATTTTTGGCCCAGTAGCCCTCGATTTCAGACCTGTCCTGTTTTTTTTCGTCAGTCACAGCCTTTTTCTTGGCCTGGCCCACGACAATCTCAGCGATAAGCTTTCCCCGGCTTAAGGCCTGTACCTTGACCAGGGGGTTATTAAAACCATATTTATCGTTGTCCGCCTGGGCCGATACAAATTCCTTGATCTCCCCTTTAATTCCTAATCTAAAAAGCTTCTCGATCTTGACGTTATCAGCCTGTCCAAGGTTGGGCTTGATAATGTCCCATTTCTGAGGCCCGACCTTCTTTAACTCCCCCTCCGCCGGGATTAGAAGGCGCAGGCCGTCAATTTTTGTCCGGTCAAAAATGACCAGGTCCTTGTTCCTGAGATCATAAAGGGTCTTATCAAGCGTTTGCTGCAGGTAAGCGGGGATGGTAAAGACCTCGCTGGTGCGCCCCAAGCGAGCGTAATAATATTCGGCCAGAGGATTTTTACCGCCCACATAGAGAGTCGGAGCCAGGGCCTTGGAATCTGCCAGGAAGGTCAGGGCCTGAGCAGGCTTTTCCAGGCCAAATTCAGTCATATCTTGGACCGGCTTCTTGAAAATACGCTCCTTTTTTTCCCCTAAAAAACGGTCAATCACGCTTTTGGCCGCCCAGGCCAGAGCTGGAGTCTCGATCGGTTCAGTAATCCACCACTCATCCTCGCCCCGACGCACCAAATAAATCTCCATATCCCGGTTTATTAGCTTAAAGCCGGTAATCTCTTCATCGTCGAGGGTAAAGAGCCTGGCCTGCGCCTCCTCAAATTCAGCCTCCTTGTCTTTGAGTTTAACTTCATACATAAAATAAAAGACACCGAGGATGATGAAGATGACCAGGTAAACGATCAGTTGACGGGGTTTCATTAGCGGCCTCTTCGGCGAACCAGGACCAGGGTTCCTATTACGAGAAGAACAAAAGGCAGGGCAACCACGGGCAGCCAGAAGACAAGCTTCCCTTGCAACGGCGATAAGATGAGCGGGTCTGATATCATCTCCTTGGGCCGAATGGACACCAGATCTTCCTCTTCAGCCAGCCAGCTGACAGCACTGAAAAAGAGGTCGCCATTGCCTTGAACGTTGACATAGCTGTTGCTCACGAAATCAGAATCACCGAAGACGATGAAACGACCCTCTGTCACGGTCCGGGTCTCCGCTCTAGAGCTGCTTTCTTCCTGCCTGTCAACACCCTCCACTGTTCCGACCACGCAGACGGACACCGGTCCGGCTAAGTCTTCTCCTTTGACATACCTGGCTCGACCCCGCCGCAGCTCCTCCAGGTTGGTCTCACCCCAGGCCTGTTTCTCGGTCTGTGCCAGGCTCCCGGCCTTCACGCCTTTAACCTTCCCTTCAATCACTGATACGGACCTGGCATAGGGGAAGAAGGAGGCCAGGGTAAAATTCCTGGTGACCGGGTGAGAGGTGTACTGCAGGATGACCGGCATGGTGTAATCGGCGCCGTATATACGGCTCAGTTGGTCCACAATGACGTCATCTCCCAGCCTGACATTAAAGCGGGTCAGGAACTTAACCAGCCTGGGACAGGTCTCAGGATCAATCATGAAGACGACCTTGCCGCCCCTCTTGAGATAGCGCTCCATGGCTTTCATCTCATTCAGGAAGAGATCTTTCCGGGGCCCGGCCACCACCAGAACGGCTGCGTCGAGAGGCGCGTCTGCAACCTGCATTAGCTTGAGTTTTTTCAGTTCGTAGTTCTGGTCTTCCAGGGTCTTTTTTACGGTACTGTAACCGTCCCGTCCGAATTCTTCGATGTCCTTTTCTCCATGGCCGACAAGGAAATATATCCGCTTCTTGTCTGTACGAACCAGCCGAATAATGGCATTGGTGAGCTGCTCCTCGGACAGGTTGAAAAGCTGTTCATTCCGTCCGGCAGCCTCGACCACGATGGTCCCGTTTCGAGTGACTTTGGCCGCCCTGACTCGAGCTGGCTCCCGGTCCGGGTCAACCATTTCGTATTCAAATTTAGATGAAGCGTGGGCGTACTGGTCCAGGATATCCCGCGCCAGGTCCTGTCCCGGACTATTTTCCTGAAAAAAGGCCTCGGCCTTGACCGGCTCTGTCAAACTCTTGAGCACCTTGACCGTCTGAGGCGCCAGGCTGAAACGCTTATTTTGCGTCAGGTCCCAGCGGGCGCTATGCCGGACTGTCATGATGGAAATAAAAATAATAATGCCTAGAACCAGGAGAACCGACAGGACAGAACCTGCTCCATACCGGGCCTGGCGGCTGAAAATGAAGGTCCGGATTTCTTTGAAATTGAAAAAGATATATACCGCAAGGCAAACGAGGGCCAGGACCCAGGGGACAAGATAGGCAGCCAGACGTTCAGGAACCAGAGCATAGGTCGCCGCGCCGATCAGGGCCAGAAGAACAGCGATCAATCCAAGGTAACGCGTAATGCTCTTCATGTCAGCCTCTCCACCGCTTTGATTCCAGAGCGCGCAGCGTCAGAAAGAGAAAAAAGAAGATAAAGCACAGATAGTAAACCAGATCGGCCGTATCAATAAGGCCTCTGTTAAAGTTTTGAAAATGCTTGATAAGGGAAAGGTAAGCCAGAATATTCCCGATGTCCGGACCGACCATGGAGGAAGTCCAGCCAATAAGCCAGAGGACAAGCAGGACTCCAAAGCTGACGACCGAGGCCACAATCTGGTTCTCGGTCATGGCCGAAATTAACACTCCCAGGGCCATAAAGGCCGCGCCCATAAGGAAAAGACCCAGATACCCGGACAGGACCACGTCCGGGAAGCTCTTTCCCATAAAGAGGAGGATGATCTGGTAGGCGCCAGTCAAACCCAGCATAATCGCAAACACCGCCAGGGCCGCACCATACTTGCCCAAAAGCACCTCTATGTCCCGGAGAGGGTAAGTAAACAGCAGTTCATAGGTTCCGCTTCTTTTTTCTTCAGCATAAAGCCGCATGGTCAGCGCCGGAATCATCAGGAGCATGACTAGGCTCATGTTGGAAAAAAGCGGACTCATAACGATGCCAGATAGATTGACTCTAAAAAGCTGGGGATTCTGCGCCGCCTGAAAGCTTATCAGGGAGTAGTAGGAAACGCCGGTGTAGAAGAAATAACCTGCCATTACGAGAAAGATAACCATGACGGCGTAAGCAATGGGTGAGGTGAAATAGATTTTAAGCTCACGTTTGAAAACAGCCCAGAAATTACGCATCCGAGACACCCTCCCCATTTGCGGCCCCTGATTCCTTGTCTTCCTGGGTCACCAGATTGATAAAGATGTCCTCAAGCGTGGCGGTAATAGGGGACATCTCATAAAGGTCCCATCCAGCCTCGAATATGGCGCAGGCGAGACGCGGCTGAATCTCCTCTTTCGGCTCGATATCAATGATGAAGATTCCCGGGCCGTCGCCTTCTGCCAGACCCAAAACGCCGTCCACTTCAGCCAGCCTGGCCCTGACCTCCTCAGGTGGGCCGCTGCTCCTGAGCCGGACTCTATTACTCCCGGAAAGCTCAGCGCTCAAGTTTTCAGGGGTATCCTCGGCCACAATCCTGCCCTGGTGGATAATGACCACCCGCTCACAAATCATGGATACCTCGGGCAGGACGTGCGTCGAAAGAATGACTGTCTTTTCTCCGGTAAAATTCTTGATCAGGTTCCTGATCTCCACGATCTGCTTCGGGTCCAGCCCGATGGTCGGTTCATCAAGGATGAGCAGTTCCGGATCACCGACCAGGGCTTGCGCCAGCCCGACGCGCTGACGGAAGCCTTTGGAAATATTTTTTATGGAGCGCTTGATGACCGGGTCGAGCCCGCAGGATTCAACCACCCGGCCGATGGCTTTTTTACGCTGAAGGCCATCCAGGCCCTTAACTTCGCCCACAAATTTAAGGTAATCCTCAACGATCATCTCCTTGTAAAGCGGCACGTTTTCCGGGAGGTAGCCGATCTTCTTCCGCACGGCCAAAGAGTCTTCAAAGACATCCAGCCCCCCGATGCGAGCCGAACCGCTGGTCGGAGGGAAGAAACCGGTCAAGATACGCATGGTAGTGGTTTTACCGGCGCCGTTCGGCCCCAGGAAGCCCAAAATCTCGCCCTTGTTCACCTGAAAGGTAACGTCCCGGACGGCCGCCACAGGACCGAAGAACTTGGAAATATGATCAACCTCAATCATCTCGGCTCCATACTGAAAATAGTGCGAATTAACATCTGATGAGCCTCAAGTTAGTTAGAAAATGCAATATAGCACGAACGGGGTCAATATTAAAAATGAATGAAGCCTAATTTAAACACACCTCTACCTTGCCAATCCCTAGCGAATTTTGCTATAACAAATAAGCATTATTTTGTGAATTTCAAGATAAAAGCTCTAATTTTTTAAGGGTGTATTTTCTTGCTTTCTCAAGTGATCAGCGGAGCGCTTCTGGGCATCGAGGCCTATCTGGTCGAAGTCCAGATTGATCTGGCCAGGGGACTGCCATACTTCACCACCGTCGGCCTCCCAGAAGGAGCGGTTAAGGAAGCCAAGGACCGGGTTAAGTCGGCCCTTAAAAACTGCGGCTATATCTTCCCCCGGGGAAGGGTCACGGTTAATCTGGCCCCGGCGGATGTAAAAAAGACCGGGGCAGCCTTTGATCTCCCCATGGCCGTCGGCCTGCTGGCCGCCCAGGGGTTGATCGGTCCGGAAAAGCTTTCCGACTACCTTCTCCTTGGGGAACTCTCCCTTGACGGCCGCCTGCGTTCCATCAACGGCGCCCTCTCTCTGGCCATGGCGGTCCGTGACGAAGGCTTGAAAGGAATCATTCTGCCTGAAGAAAACGCCCCTGAGGCTGCGGTCGTGGAAAAGATTGACGTCCTCCCTGCCCCTCATCTGCCAGCAGTGGTTGAGTTCCTGACCGGAGACGGCGACCTGACGCCTTACAAGATAGACCTGGCTTCAATCTTCAGCCAGAGCGCCGTCAAGGGGTTGAACCTCAACGATGTGCGGGGCCAGGAGCATGTTAAAAGGGCTCTGGAGGTTGCAGCGGCCGGAGGGCACAATATGATCATGATCGGCCCGCCCGGCGCTGGCAAGTCCATGCTGGCCCGGCGTTTTCCAACCATCCTTCCGCCCCTGAGCTTCAATGAAGCCCTGGAAACAACCCGGATTTACAGCGCGGTCGGCCTTGTTCCACCTAATGAGGCCTTGCTAACGACCCGGCCGTTCCGTGCGCCGCACCATACCATCTCCGACGCCGGACTGATCGGCGGGGGCCAGGTGCCCAGGCCGGGTGAGGTCTCCCTGGCTCACCACGGGGTCCTTTTTCTCGACGAACTGCCCGAATTTAAAAAGAACGTCCTGGAGGTCATGCGCCAGCCCTTAGAAGACGGCCAGGTCACCATCTCCCGCGCCATCATGTCCCTCACCTTTCCGGCTCGTTTCATGCTCGTCGCGGCCATGAACCCCTGTCCCTGCGGTTACTTCAGCGATCCGCTTAAGGAATGCACCTGTACTCCAACGCAGATCCAAAGATACCGCTCCCACATCTCCGGCCCGCTTCTGGACCGCATAGACCTCCATGTTGACGTCCCCGCGGTTAAATACAAGGAACTTGGCACCGAAACATCTGGCGAGCCTTCGGAAATCATCCGGGAAAGGGTCACAGCAGCCCGAAAAATCATGGGCCAACGCCTGGCCCAGACCGAGCTTTACACCAATGCCCAGATGGAGAACGTTCACCTGCGCCAGTTCTGCCAGCTTGGCAGCGAAAGTCAAAAATTGATTGAAACCGCCATGGAACGCCTGGGCCTCTCGGCCCGGGCCTACACCCGCATCATCAAGCTGGCCCGCACCATCGCCGACCTGGAAGGGGCCACAGATATCGCCTCGCACCATCTCAGCGAAGCCATCGGCTACCGCAGCCTGGACCGGGCCGGGAATTGGTGAGAGGGTGGATGAAGAATGGACTGCGGCCACCTTTTTTGATCACAGCGCTTAACTTCTGGTACTATTATAAATAATAACTCCTATGGACTAATTGATATTTGTACGAGGGGGGTAATCCATGAAATTTAGAATTTTAATCGAGCAGGACGAAGACGGTGTGTTCGTGGCTCAATGCCCGGCTCTGCCTGGGTGCATTTCCCAAGGGCAAACCAGGACTGAAGCTGAAGCCAATATTAAAGAGGCCATAACAGGCTATCTGGAAAGCCTCAAAAAGCATAATGAACCTATCCCGCCGTCAATTACCGAAGAAATCGTGGAGGTGGCCATTTGAGTCCCCGTCTGCATCAATTGGGTATTTAAGCCGGTACTGAACAAAGGGATAGCAAATCCCAGAGCTTAATGGATGAATGACGGGTGGCCCCGACAACCTTCTTGTTGTCGGGGTCGCGAAGCGACAGGAGGTTGATCGAAAAAGATTGTATGGCTTTGATGAATGAATGGGCATCCGAATGATGTATCATACCGGAGAACAGGCGCACTTTTTTACATTTTTAAACAGGCGTGCGATTGAACATTTTTACCACAACTATGAAAAAGAGATTTATGACGTGGTGTTGATTGGGCAAGCTCAGTAGGCGAACCTCTTGTGCTTACGCACCCCGACAATGCTGTCGGGGCCTTCTCTCACCCGTCGAATAGACCCACCAAGTACAGACCTTCCCCGGCAAAATTATCCCATCAATAAGCGTCAAAAATTTGACAATTAGAATATTTCCAGCCTTTAAATCGCTTCCCGTTTCTTGACGCGGCCTTTTATCTTCACACCTTCTAACCCCATAACCATTTGAAATTACAGCAATTACCTCAGCAATCCTCTAACACCTTGATTTAACTTGTCAAAATAAAAAAGCAGGGCGCCGGGTGGAATGAAAATTGCTCGAATCATTAATAGCCACCAGCTTGATGGCCGATACGAATAATAGAAGGCTCAGGAATCATCTGAGTCCGAATCTCTTTGCTCATTCATCTGGCAAAAGGAATTGCCTATGCCCTGGCCTCCAGATCATCAATCCACCACCTCTCCCAAAGACAAGAGGCTGAGCCGCTTCCTGCAATCTCCCCTTATTACCCTTTTCTTCGGCCATCTCCCGCCTTCACTGAGTCGGCATTATCTTGGCCTTTTTGGGCTGGCCTACTTCCGGTTCGCGGCCGATGAACGCAAGACGATCCAGCGGGCTCTGAACTTTTGCCTGCGGGACGGGCTGACTCCTGGAGAAGCACGGCGCCGTTGGACCCGGACGCGAAGAGGCATCATTGACCATTATTACGAGAAGCTTTTTCTGGCCTTTCCGGCGGCTGAGCGCGTGCGGCGGAGCCTGGAGCGGCAGGTTGAGGTCAGCGGTCTCAAAATCCTGGACCAGGCCCTGACCGCGGGTCGCGGCGTCATCCTGGTCACCGGTCATTATGGCGCAGTGGAATTCATTCCCGCGGTTTTGTCCCTCAAGGGCTACCCGGTCACGGCCATGGTGCATTGCAATACCAAAACCTTACGTAAAATATTGGATGAGAGGTCCGCCTTGGTCGGAATCAATATTCTGGACCCGAAGTCTGAGTCTGTCTTTTTTTCTGTCATTAAAAATCTCCAGCAGGGCCGCATCCTGGTGACGCAGTGTGACGAAATTAATATGTGGCGTCCGTACCGGAACAAGAAGGTAAAATTCCTGGGTCTCGAAGTAGGCCTGGACAGATCGCTAGACATCATGGCACGGAAGTCCAAGGCCCCGGTCCTGTTCGGCCTTAATCACAGGCGCGGCCGGAGGCGATACGAGCTGGTAATTGAGCAGCCTGCTCAGCATCCGGCGGCCCAGGCGCTTGAACTGACCTCCGCCCAATGTTTGGCCATTCTCGAAACTCATATTTACATGCATCCTGAGGCGTGGTATGAATGGAAAAAATTAAAGCCCTTTGTGGAGCGTACTATTTCTGAAGTCAGTAATGAGAATCTCCAGCGCCTCCGCCTATCTAATCAAATGGCCTTTCACTCTGCCGGTTGAGCACAGTCTGGCCCGCAATGTGGCCACGGAAAATCTTATCGTCAAACTCAGTGACGAAGACGGCCGATCCGGCTATGGGGAAGGGATTCCGCGCAGTTATGTTACAGGTGAAACAACGGCCGAATCCCTGACCGCGCTTCAGTCTATATTTTTCCCCCTGGTACTGCGCCAGAAGATTGAACCCCGCCAGGCCCTGAACTTCCTGTCAGTAAACCTTCCCGGCGAAAAGATAGACCAATGGCCCGCGGCCGCCTGTGCGGTTGAAATCGCCCTGCTGGACCTGGCCGGGCAGATCCTGAATCAACCCTTAAGCGAGATACTGGGCGGGTGTGTGAACGAGAGCCTGACTTACAGCGCCATCATCACCATTTCCGGGCCGGACCAGCTTGAAAACATCATGGACTTGATCCAGGCCGTGGAGGCAACCGAAATCAAGGTCAAAGTCGGCCATGAAGGCGACCTGGACCTGGTTGCCAAGGTCAGACGCACCTTCGGTCCTAAAACCGATTTGCGCGTGGACGTCAATGGGGTCTGGTCCACCGAGGACGCCATAAAAAAGATCCTGGTTCTTCAGGAACTTGGCATATCGGCGGTGGAGCAGCCGGTGGCTAAAAACAACCTCAAAGGTCTGGCCGAGGTGACCCGGAAGGTGAAGCCTTTGATTCTCGCCGATGAGTCCCTCTGCACCGAGGCCGACGCTCAAGCGCTCATTGAGGCCAGGGCCGTAAGCGGCTTCAACCTGCGGCTGTCCAAGTGTGGAGGCCCGGCTCGTACCCTGAAACTCCTTAATCTGGCCCGCCAGGCTGGCCTGGCCTGTCAACTCGGCTGCCAGGTCGGAGAACTGGGTCTCTTGAGCGCAGCCGGCCGTCACTTTGCCGCAACCCAGCCGGACTTAATACATCTGGAAGGCTGCCTGACGCGATTCTTCCTCACCAGGGATATTATTAAGGAAGACCTGAGTCCAGGTTCCGGCGCGAAAGCCGCGCCTCTGACAGGATCGGGCCTGGGTGTCACCGTTCTTGATTCTGCCTTAGCAAACAGCCACCTTTTTACCCTCCCCTGAATTTTTTCACCAGATAATATTATCTATAATTTTTTAAACTTCTGATTCTACTTGACATAAATGCTAAATCAATTTATCATAAATTAGTAAATTTAATGATAAATTAGCTACATTTATGATCAAGTATAGAGGCTTAGATGCAACCCGCGGACATGGAACGCCACAATAGCTGTATTAATACGCTGGCAATCATTGAATACATCTCCCGTCATTATGGGAATCCCGAGGAGCTCCTGGTGGGTCTGGAAGAGGAGCTGCGGGGCGTGCCTGACCCCATGGCTTTTCTCAAGGATTCAAACAACTGGGTTTCATCTGATATCTGCCGTAAGATGTACGCCAATGCCCGGCGGATCAGTGGTGATGAAAATGTAGCCTTTAAGATTGGTTTCGAGTCGGTAACTTACAATAAGCTGGGTTATATCTCTCAGATACTGTTAAGAATCTGGTCGTCCCCTAGTCAAGCCTGGCGTCGTGTCGAGCGTATCAACGAGAAATTCAATCGCAACAAGGATATTGAGGTCGTTCCTCTGCCTGGGAAACGTATCATCATCAGATTGCGCTGGTTCAGGCACCTCAACCTCACCACGGATTTTTGTCTGGTAAACCGTGGTATCTACACGGCCATTCCAACGCTCTGGGGCCTGCCCCCGGGCAAGATTGTTGAGACTCAATGCCAGTTTAAGGGCGGGTTCTATTGTGAGTTTGACGGAACCTGGGAGGAACGTTCCCTATTACACCGTCTCAAGCTTTTTCTTTCGACCAAAACTAAGCTTGCCAAGGAAATACTCACCGAGATCGAGCGGGACAAGGAGCTTTTAGAAAATAAGTATCGTGAAGTCGAAACGCTGAACAAGCTCTTGCATCAGAGGATTGATCAGCTCCTCAGCATCCAGCAGGCCAGTGGGGCTATCCTCTCGGAACTTGATCTCGGCACCCTTCTGCCGACCATCCTCAATTTATTCATCAAGGAGATCGGCTATAACCGAGGTATCCTGATGCTCATTGACCGGGAGACGGAGACGCTGCGATTTGTGGATGGCGTGGGCGAGGACCTCTCGGCCAAAGAGATGCTGACCGACTACGAGGTGGAACTCTCACGTTATCAGGAGAACATCCTGGCCTATGTGGCGGCTAAAGGACAGCCGGTGATAGCCGAAGACGTCTCCAAGATGGATCTCAACCCGGATAATATTATCATCAGCAAATTCCACCCCCGTTCTATTGTGCTGCTGCCTTTGAAGGCCCGCGGTGAGGTCATCGGTGTTCTTGGCGCGGATAAAACTACCGAGGCCCCGGCCCGTCCGGCCTTAGATCAGGAGTACCTGCAGGGCTTTGCCAACCAGATGGCCCTGGCCATTGAAAACGCCCGGATGTATACAGAACTCAAAGAAGGAGTCCTGACCACGATCCAGGCTCTGGCTGCGGCCCTGGAAGCCAAGGACCCTTATACCCGAGGCCATTCCGAACGCGTGGCCCGCTACGCCGTTCGGTTGGCGGAACGAATCAATCTCTCATCAACCCAGATAGAAAAAATTCGGAGCATGTGCCTGGTCCACGACATCGGGAAGATCGGGATCAATGAGCAGATTTTAAACAAACGCGGACGGCTCATGGACCAGGAGTTTGATCATGTCCGCGAGCATCCCAATATTGGACGCAACATCATCAAGCCACTTAAACTGAGCTCAGAGGAGATTGCCCTTGTCAAGCATCATCATGAACGCTTTGACGGACATGGATATCCCGATGGTTTGAAAGGTGAAAGCATCCCCATTGAGGTGCGGGTGGCGACGGTATGTGATGCATTTGACGCCATGACCAGCGACCGTCCCTACCGCAGAAGCCTACCCCTGGACAAGGCAATAAAAGAGCTCGAAGAAGGCGCAGGAACCCAGTTTGACCCAGGCCTTGTTCCCATCTTTGTAGATATGATCAAGCAGGGTGAAATCCAGGACATCATGGTTAAAAGGGTTACCCTCCGGGCGGTCTAAACCCTTGTCTCCTTACCAAAAATAAATGAATCCTGAAGCGCGCTTTTCTTCGGACCCTGAGCGTGGTAGTTTAGCTTTTCCGTGTGTCAGGATCAGACCATGCTGAGATCATTTCAAGCCAGGCGCTGAAACATGCCAGCCAGTTTTTACAGGGACGTCAAAAAGATCAGTACCATAATGATTTTTCCAGGCTCTGGTTTTTCCCGGCCTTTATGGTCCTTATCCTGGTCGGCTACATCCTGGACCCGGTGGTCAGCTTCTCTGCCGAACATTCACATACTCCCAAAGGCGTAATAGGCTTTTTTGTGCTGGCCACACTGACTAGCCGGCCGGAGTTCAAATCCACATTGGCCCTCTTGAAGAGAGAAAAAACCCTGGCCGCCATTCTGAACATCACGGTTTCGAACATCACCAATATCTGGCTGGCGGTGACCGGGGTTTTTGTCCATCTGCTGTTTTAGCTTTCAGGGAGAAAGAGAGAGGTCATGGTTTTTCCAGTCTCAGGTGTTGAGGTCGCCCCCTGGATCCCGCCCCTGGTAGCCTTTGTTGTCTCCTTTTTCACCTCAATGGGCGGTGTTTCCGGGGCCTTTCTCCTGCTGCCTTTTCAGGTCAGCGTTCTTGGTTTCAGCAGTCCGGCCGTCAGTCCCACCAATCTCATTTTTAATATCATTGCCATTCCCTCCGGTGTTTACCGCTACATCAAAGAGGGCCGCATGGCGTGGCCTTTGACCTGGGTTGTCATAGTCGGTACCTTGCCGGGAATGTTCATCGGAGTCGTTATCAGGATTAAATACCTGCCCGACCCAAAGAGCTTCAAGATGTTTGCGGGTTTTGTTCTTTTATTTATCGGCTTCCGGCTCTTTTACGATCTAATCCGACGTAAGGATAAAGCCCGGACTGAGGCCAAGGCCCTGGAGGAGCGATTCAATCGGAGAATTCGAGAAGCACGAGTTCGGAATGAGTCCCGGCTGGCTTCCGGCCTGCCGCCCGAGGCAATGGTCAAGACCATTAGGTTTTCCTTAACCCGGATCGTATATCAGTTTTATGGCGAGACCTTCGGCTTTCCCACGTATGGTATCTTTATCCTTTCATTCCTGGTCGGTATCGTGGGCGGGGTTTACGGTATTGGCGGCGGAGCCATCATTGCCCCCTTCTTTGTGGCGATTTTTGGATTGCCCATCTATACCATTGCCGGAGCGACCCTGGCCGGGACCTTTATCACCTCGATCTTCGGGGTGATCTTTTACCAGCTTATCGCTCCTTTTTATGCCACCGCCGGGCTTGCCGTGGCTCCGGACTGGATGTTAGGCGCTTCCTTTGGCGTGGGGGGGCTGGCCGGAATGTACTGCGGGGCCCGTTTTCAGAAATTCGTCCCTGCGCCGTACATCAAGGTTTTACTGGCCCTGATTATCCTCTTCGTGGCTTTAAGATACATCAGCCAGTTCTTCCTGGCCTGAGAATTCATGTTTACGTCTGTTTTGAATCCAGCCCTATGAGAAGCCCGGGCTGAACTGAATCAAGTTATTAGGTTGACGGATAAACCAGTCCATAGTACCTTTTGCCTTGATGCAAACGAGGCAGGTTTTCATTTTTCAACTCAAACAAGCATCAGCGATGAAAATTGAAAGGCTGCCTTTTTTAGTCCGGGTTGCTAGTCAGAGGAAAGATCATGGGAGTCGTTCCCTAACAGTCTGGAAAATATTACATTTAGGAGAAAAGTGATCATGGAAGAAATTTTACCTCAGCTTTACCGCATCATAGTCCCTCTTCCCCGGAACCCGCTCAAGGAAGTCAACTCCTGGGTGTTCACCACCGAGGATCGTAACCTGATCATTGACACCGGTATGAACCGGAAGGAATGCTCCGAGGTTCTGCTAGCCGGTCTGGAGGAACTGGGTGTGGACTTGGAAAAGACCGATTTCATCGTAACTCATCTGCACGCCGATCACCTCGGCCTGGTCTCAAGCCTGGCCAGGGAGAACGCTACAATCTATATGGGCCGGCTTGATGCGTCCATGATGGAGTCCGGCGGCGGCTGGCACAGGATGACTGACTTTGCACGCCGGGGGGGCTTCCCGGAAGAAGAACTTCAAGCCGCCATATCCAATCACCCCGGGTATAAATACGGTCCGCAGCAAAAAATGGAATTCACCTATGTCGGTGATGGAGAAATCATTCAAATCGGGGATTACTCATTGGAGTGCGTGGAAACTCCCGGCCACAGCCAGGGGCATATCTGCCTTTACGATCAGGAGAAAAAGATACTTTTTTCCGGGGATCACATCCTGATTGACATCACACCCAATATCCAGTGCTGGTCCCATGAAGAGGATACGCTTCGTCAATATATCGAGAGTTTAAACAAGGTAAACAAATTGCCCATGGAGCTGGTACTTCCAGGGCACCGTCGCATAATCGAGGATCCCAGGGGGAGAATAGAAGAATTAAAAACCCATCACCGCAACCGATGTAACGAGGTCCTTTCCATTCTAGAAGAGGGTGATAAAAACGCCTACCAGGTAGCTTCGAAGATGACCTGGGATATTACCTACAAGACCTGGGATGAGTTTCCTGTTTCGCAAAAATGGTTTGCCACCGGAGAAGCGAACGCTCACCTGGTTTTCCTTGAAGGCAAGGACCTGATCAAACATGAAACCCGGAACGTGTTGGATATCTATTCGGTCAATGGAAAGGCTCGCCTGGAGAGTGTTGACTGATATCCCTGTGTTTTAAGGCGTCAGAGCCTCTAGGAGTTCATATCTTCGAAGAAACAAACCATTGAGATCAGAAGCTAAGCAGCCCCGGCCCCGAAATAGCCGCCGGGACTGATTTTTACCTGGCTGGCACGCCGGTAGGACGATCAATTATCATCGGCCGGGCATTTTATGAGGCAAAACATCCTTTAATTCACGCATGAGGTCCTCCTCAACCTCCACCTCAAACGTCTCCAAAAACTTCGCCACCATGGACCAGTAGCCGATGGAAAGCGTCAGCTCCACCAGGCTGGCGGGATTCAAAAACTTCGCAGCTAGGGTAAAGGTTTCCTCAGTCGGCCGGCTGTCACGAAGCACTTCTTCGGTAAAGGCCAGGACGACTTTTTCCTCAGCGGTAAAAAGCGGCGACTCCGGCCAGTTCTCAATATCTTCGATCTGTTCGCGAGTCAGCCCCACCCGCAAGGCAATAGGAACATGCTGGACCCATTCATAGCGCGATCCATGTGATGAGGCCACCCGAATAATCGCCAGCTCCCGAAACCGCGGGTTTAATTCTGCCTTGAAAAGAAGCCTGTTCCCAAACCGGAGGAATTCCCGCACCGAACCAGGACTGTGCGCCAACATGCGGTGAATATTCATGATGCGGGGATTGTTCGCCTTAAGTTTAACAAAAAAATCCTGCACCTTCTGCGGTGTGTCTTCGATACGAGCGTAAGGTATCTTGGCCATAGCTCCTCCTTGTTAGCCCTAGTTTAGATCATCCAAAGGCCTGAAACATAGCGAGCATAGCATCACCCAACCCGTTTGGGCAAGCGCTGCTTTGATTCCCAGGTCTCAGCCTCTGCTCCCGGCTCACAGATCTAATATCTTGAAATGATCTCGACAACTGCCTGCAAAAAGGATATACACATAGTAAATCCATTAGTTTTAATCGAAAAAATCCTGAAGGGATAACCGCATGACAAAGGGTCCCGCCAAGGAGGAATAATGCCGAAAAACATCCAGTTAATCATGAACCCGCAATCAATAGCTGTCGTCGGGGCCACAAACCGCGCTGGCAGCGTGGGCCGGGCTGTTTTTATCAATATCCTCAATGCCGGTTACCGAGGGGTGCTCTACCCGGTCAACTCCAGGGCCCGCTCAATTCAAAGCGTGAAAGCGTACCCTTCCTTGCTGGACGTGCCTGATGAAGTTGACATGGCCGTGATCATTGTCCCGGCGGAAACCGTTCTGGCCGTCGCGGAACAGGCAGCCCGGAAAGGGGTTAAAGGAATCGTGGTCATCACCGCCGGTTTTAAGGAAGTCGGCGGTCGGGGTGTGGAGCTTGAGAATGAACTGAGGGAACTGGTGGAGACCCGGGGGCTTCGCCTGATCGGCCCTAACTGCCTGGGCATTATCAATACCAATGATGACATCTCGCTTAACGCCAGTTTTGCCACCAAGATGCCCAAGAAAGGGAATATAGCTTTTATTTCACAATCAGGGGCCTTGTGCACCGCGGTGCTCGATTTCGCCGCAGGCAGGAACATCGGCTTTTCAAAGTTTATCAGCTTTGGAAACAAAGCCGATGTGAACGAGATTGATCTGCTGCGGTATCTCAAGGATGACCCGGACACGGATGTCATCCTGATGTACCTGGAGGATATCAGCAACGGCCGCGAATTCATCCAGACCGCGAGCGAGATCACATGGGATGTTAAGAAACCCATGCTGGCCATCAAGTCCGGACAATCTCCTGAAGGGGCGCGGGCAGCCGCTTCTCACACCGGGTCTCTGGCCGGCTCGGACACGGCTTATGACGCTATTTTCTTTCAGAGCGGTATTCAACGTGTCTTGGGGATCAATGAGCTTTTCAACTATGCTGTTGCCTTTGCCAGCCAGCCGGTCCCCAAAGGGAATCAGATTGCCATCATCACCAATGCCGGTGGTCCGGGCATCATGGCGACCGACGCTGCGGTGCGCCATGGTCTTTCCCTGGCGGCCTTTTCAGATGAAACACTTAAAAATTTAAAAAGCGATCTGCCAGCGACGGCCAGCATCCAAAATCCGGTTGACGTCATCGGGGACGCCACGCACGAACGTTATGAAGCCGCCATTCGCCATATTCTTCAGGACGAGGCGGTGCACGGCGCCATCGTCATTCTGACCCCCCAGGCCATGACCGACATCCTGGAAACCGCGGAAATTCTGCCTCGTGTCATTCAGGGCATTGATAAACCGGTCCTGTGCTCCTTTATGGGTATCGTGGACGTGTCCGAAGGCGTCAGATACCTGGAAGAACATCATATCCCCAATTATTCCTTTCCTGAAGCCGCTGTCAGAGCCATGGACGCCGCTCTCCGCTTCGGTAAACTCTTAAGGCTTGAAAGACGAAGGTTTGTTCGAGTGAGCGCCGACCGGGAGAAAACGGCCCAGATCATCAAGAGATACATTGCCGGTAAAGAGAGACACTTCATGCCTGAAGACGAGGCCAATGAAATTCTCGAGTGTTACGGGTTCCCCATCCTTAAGAGTCAGGTGGTTGAGGATCGGTCAGGGTTGGAAGCGGCGGTCGAAGAAATCGGTTTCCCGGTGGCCATGAAGATTATTTCTCCGGATGTTGTTCACAAATTCGACGCCGGTGGGGTGCGGTTGAAAGTCAAGACGCTCGAAGAAGCCCGCCAGGCCTTTGAAGAGATTATTACAAACGTAAAAAAATTTAATTCCGATGCGGATATCAAGGGGGTCTTGATCGAAAAGATGGCCAAGGGCGGGATCGAGGTCATCCTCGGGGCGACAAGGGACTCAAAGTTTGGACCGGTGTGCATGTTCGGCCTCGGAGGAACATTTGTCGAGACCCACAAAGACGTTACCTTCCGGCTGGCCCCCATGTGGGAGATCAGTGCGGAGATTATGATCCAGAGCACCAAAGCTTATGGAGTCCTGACCGGAATCCGCGGGCAAAAACCTTGGGACATCAACGCCATTAAGGATTGCATCCTGCGGCTCTCCCAGATGGTCACCGATCATCCAGAGATCGCCGAACTCGATATCAACCCCATGATTGTCTACCCGGAGGGTGAAGGGTGTATAGTGGCTGACAGCCGCATGCTCTTGACTAGGGAGCCGGTCTGATATCGTGGCTGATCCTGATGGCCGCTATGGAAACATGGCATACGGCGGTAAGCAAACCATGCCGGGCCGCTCCCTGGAATCAATTGAACCAAAAGTGAAAATATGCTACCTGTTCGGTAGATGCTGGGTCTGCAGGTTTTAGTCTCGATAAACCCAAACCCTTTAATGAGGCAGACGTGTATTCTTGTTCTGTTTTAAATGTCTGAAAAGCAAAAGTTTAAAATGAACCGTTGGGGCTGGGCCCTCCTGCTGGTGCTGGCTGTGGCCGTCCTGGCGGCCGTCTTCGTCCTGAGCCCGCTCGGCGCCTGGATCTGGCGGATGAACGATCTCCTGACCGATAAGGAAGGGGCCAGAGCTTACATCCTTTCTTTTCAGCCCTTTGCGATCTTTTTTTATATCGGCCTCCAGGTGATACAGGTCGTCATGGCCCTTATTCCGGGCGAACTGACCGGCTTTTTGGGTGGATTCATTTTTGGTGCTGGCCCGGGCTTTCTATATTCCATCATCGGCTTAACCCTGGGCTCTGCTCTGGCCGTTTCCATCGGCCGGGCCTTTGAGCGGGTCTTTGTGGAAAAGATCATTCCGGCCAGGATTTTAGATAAATTCGAAGCTCAAGTTGATCGGTGGGGTCTGCTGACCGTTTTTATTTTCTACCTCATTCCGGGCGCGCCCAAGGACTACATGTGCTACCTCATCGGTCTGTCACGTCTGCCGCTGCTGCCTTTTATCATCGTCTCTTCGATTGCCCGCATGCCTGCCACGCTGGTCCTTAACCTTCAGGGGGCCAAGGTGTTTGAAGGTGACTGGACCTTCCTGGTTCTGCTGACCCTGGCCGCCCTGATCGTCCTCATCCCTCTTCTTATCTTTAGCAGCCGCATCCAGAGGTATTTTGGCGTCAAGGGAGTGTAAAACGGGGGAATCCTTTGGAGATTCAATACTGGCGTGCAGGTGATCACTTTCTGTTGTGCGTTTAATCATTTGTCTTTATAAGTAGATCAATGACGTTTACAGAATTTTTTACTAAAGGAGGGCGATATGGGGTTGGTCAGTTTAAAGGAAGTTCTTGAGAAGGCGGATGCTGAAGGCTATGCCGTCGGGGCTTTTAACTTTTCAAATCTGGAATACCTGACCGGGATCATGGAGGCAGCCGTGGAAAACCAGTCTCCAGTCATTATCCAGACCACCGAGGGGGCCATAGGATACGCCGGCCTGAACCTCCTGGTCGCCATGGCCAAGGCAGCCGCCTCAAGCGTTCCCATCCCGGTTGTTCTTCACCTGGATCATGGCAAGGATATTGATCTCATCAAGGCCGTGATTGAGGCCGGATACACCAGTGTCATGATTGACGCCTCGGATAAACCCTTTGCCGAAAACCTGGCTGTGACCCGGGGTGTTGTGGAGATGGCTCATCCCCACGGCGTCTCGGTTGAAGCTGAACTGGGCCGGCTTAAGGGTTTAGAAGACCATATTGACGTTTCCGAAAGCGAAGCGTACCTGGTAGACCCGGATGAGGCGGAAGAGTTTGCCCGGGAAACTGAAATTGACGCCCTCGCCCCGGCCGTGGGCACGGCTCATGGAGCTTTCAAGTACAAAGGCGAGCCCCGCCTTGACTTTAAGCGCATGGAGCGCGTCAAGTCTGTCACCGGCCTGCCTCTGGTCTTGCACGGGGCTTCCGGGGTGCCCGCTTGGGTGGTAGAAAGGGCGACACGCTATGGCGCCGATTTGCCAGGCGTAAAAGGCGTGCCAGATGAACTGGTGGCCCGGGCCGTCAAGGCTGGCATAAACAAGATCAACGTGGATACTGACCTGAGACTGGCCGGCCTGGGGGCTCTGCGCCAGGTCCTGTCCGAAGAGCCGACCGAATTCGACCCCCGCAAGCTCTTAGGGCCGGTCAGGGCCGCAGTCAAGGAAGTTGTTCAGCAAAAGATCGCTTTGTTCGGTTCGGCCGGGAAAGGGAGAATTTAACCTGCAAGATGAGTCCAGCCAGATCGGCCAGCGCGTGACCCTGATTGGGGTCGCAGTCAACGCCTTTCTGATTATCATTAAGCTTCTGGCAGGCCTGTTCGGGCACAGCCAGGCCCTCATCGCCGACGCCATCCATTCCGTGTCTGACCTTTTCACCGACGCGGTCGTCCTTCTCGGGCTGAAAATCGGTCGAAAAGCCGCTGACGAGGGGCACCCCTTTGGCCACGCCCGTTTCGAGACCCTGGCTTCAGCTATAGTTGGACTAGCCTTGACTGCCGCAGCTATTTTCATCGGGTTTGAAGCGGCTCGGAATATTTATTTTCATGTTGAATACCATCCTACCTGGCTGGCTGTGGCTGTAGCCGCCTTCTCCATCCTCATCAAGGAAGCACTCTACCAATACACCATACGGGTGGGGCGAAATATCAAGAGCATGGTGGTCACGGCCAACGCCTGGCATCACCGCTCAGACGCCCTGTCCTCGGTAGCCGTCCTGGCAGGCGTCATCGGCGCTCAGATAAGGCCGGGCTGGCATATCCTTGACTCTTATGCCGCCCTGGTGGTGACCGTCCTGATCCTGAAGGTGGGATTGGAAATTATCTATAACGCATTTCGGGAGCTAACAGACACGGCTCCCGGGCCTGAAGTTCTGAACGAGGTCAGGCGATGCGCTCAAAGCGTTCCCGGCGTTTTCGGCGTCCACGACCTCAAAGTCCGGACCTCAGGCGGCCTGATGCAAATGGAGGTCCATATCACGATTGACGGTCAACAAACGGTAGCCGAAGGACACCGCATCGCCAAAGAGGTTGAAGCCTGCCTGGTTCGGGACCTGGATAACCTTTTTCAGGTCATTGTCCACGTTGATCCAGTTTAGGCTTTTTACAGACTTAAAAAGATAAAAATACTCAATTCCGCTTGACGCCCCGTGGCTGTTGGGTTAAAAATTTCTTAACCGTAAACATGGTTACTACTGCCAGGATGGAAAGGGAGTTCCGATAAATCAAGGGGAAGATATGAGAAAGTACCAGCACCAGGCCATTGAGTCCAAATGGCAGAAAAGGTGGGACGATTCAAAACAATACGATGTCAATCTCAAAGAGGCTGCCCGGCCGTTCTACAACCTGATGATGTTTCCCTATCCCTCGGCCGAGGGGCTGCACGTGGGTAACGTCTTTGCCTTTGTCGGGTCTGATATCCAGGGCCGCTTCCACCGCATGAACGGCTGGGACGTCTTCGAGCCTATTGGTTTTGACGCCTTTGGGATTCACTCCGAAAACTTCGCCCTCAAGGTCGGCACCCATCCGGGCAGACTCGTACCCAAAAATATAACCCACTTCCGGGAGAACCAGCTCAAGCGCATTGGTAATATGTACGACTGGACCCACGAGGTGGACACCACTTCCCCTGAATACTACCGCTGGACCCAATGGATTTTTATTCAGCTTTACAAGGCCGGCCTGGCCTACCGGGCCACGGCCCCGGTCAACTGGTGTCCTTCCTGCAAGACCGTTCTGGCCGCCGAACAGGTCGTGGGCGGCCAGTGTGAACGGTGTTCCACCACGGTCACCAAGAAGGACCTGGCCCAGTGGTTTTTCAAAACCACGGCCTTTGCCCAGAAGCTTCTGGACAACCTTGAAATAATAGACTGGTCGGAAAAGACCAAGGTCGCCCAGCGCAACTGGATCGGACGGTCGGACGGCGCCCAGGTTGTCTTCAAGCTGGAGGGGCATGATGAAGCCTTCGAGATATTCACCACCCGGCCTGACACGCTTTTCGGCGTGACTTACATGGTTTTTGCCTCGGAGCACCCCCTTTTAGATAAAATCGTCACTGCGGCGCAGCGCCAGGATTTCGAGACCTATTATGCCCGGGTGGCGAGAATGACTGAAATCGAAAGGCAGGCCGAGGGTCTGGAAAAGACCGGCGTCTTCACCGGCGGCTATGCCATCAATCCGGTCAACGGCGAGCGGGTTCCCATCTGGGTTTCCGACTACGTGCTCATGGGGTACGGCACCGGGGCCATAATGGCTGTCCCGGCCCACGATCAGCGTGACTTTGAATTCGCCACCAAATTTGGCCTTGAAATCCGAACCGTCATCTCCCCGGACGGTCAGGCTCGCCCTCTTAAGAAGGCCTATACCGGCAAGGGAGTTATGATCAACTCCGGCTCCTTCAACGGTCTTGACTCCGCCGAAGGCATCCGCCAGGTAACCGAATGGCTGGCGGAAAAAAAGCTGGCCCGCTTTCAGGTCAATTACCGTCTAAGGGATTGGTGCATCTCCCGCCAGAGATACTGGGGGCCGCCCATCCCCGTTATTTACTGTGAAAAATGCGGGGCGCAGCCGGTGCCTGAGACCGACCTGCCTGTGCTCCTGCCTGACATCGAAGACTACCAGCCCGATGGCAGCGGAGACTCGCCCCTTAAAAAAGCGCCTGAGTTCTATCACACTACCTGCCCATCCTGCCACGGACCGGCCCATCGCGAAACCGATGTCTCGGATAACTTCCTCTGCTCGGCCTGGTATTTTTATCGCTATCCGTCAACCGATTTCAACGACCGGGTCTTTGATCCAACCCTGACCAAAAAATGGCTGCCGGTTGATCTTTATGTCGGCGGTAATGAACACGCTGTGCTCCACCTGCTCTATTCCCGTTTTCTATGCATGGCCCTTCACCAGATCGGTTTGATCAGCTTCGAGGAGCCCTTCAATAAATTCGTGGCTCATGGCATCATTACCAAGAACGGCGGCAAGATGAGCAAATCCAAAGGCAATGTCGTCATTCCGGACGAATTCATCAAACTTTACGGCGCCGATGCCTTCAGGGTCTATTTGATGTTCATGGGTGACTACCTGGAGGGTGGGGACTTCAGGGACGAAGGCGTACCGGCCATGCGCGGTTTTCTGGACAGGGTCTGGAGCCACATCACCGGCGAGGGATTGGATTCGGCCGAACCGACCGATGATGAGACCCTGTACTGGCTTCACCATACCGCCAAGGCGGTCACGAACGACCTCAAACGCTTTTCTTACAACACCGCCCTGGCCCGGCTCATGGAACTCCTCAATCATATCTCCCGGACATCCCTTAAAAAGCGGGTGGTGAACGAAACATTCGTCAAGCTCCTGGCCCCCTTTGCCCCTTATTTCTGTGAGGAGTTGTGGGAGCGCCTTGGGCACGATAAAAGTGTCTTTAAGGAGTCCTGGCCCGATTACCGGGAAGAGTACACGGCTCGCCAGACGATTGAATACGTGGTTCAGATCAATGGCAAGGTGCGGGCCAAGCTCCAGATGGCCGTCAATCTGAGCCAGAATGAGATCGAAGCGAAGGTCATGGCCAATGAAAGGGTTCAAGCGCTCACCAGGGGAAAAGAGATCGTCAAAAAGATATTTGTTCCCAACAAACTGGTGAACCTGGTGGTCAGATAATACCGCGGCTTCCATGCGTAATGATTTGATGTCTCTGGCGGTTTTTTCAAACACGCCTCCCTGAAATACCGTGAGATAGCTTTTTTATTTCAAGCTTTATTAATTTAAGAGGAATATGACCGCCGTCACCGGCACATAAAAAGGCCGGGGATTTAACGATTCGCCTGACTTTTTTTAGTTTTGAGCTGATCTTTCTTGGGTGAACTGAATGATTAGGTTTACGAGATAATCACTTTTGACTTGACTATACAGGTCTGAAAAGGCATATAAGTGATCGTGATTTGCCAAGTTTAATTGCGGAGGAAGGATATTGTGAACTCAGAGCAGACCTTAACGATCAATGAGAAGAAGGTGAGTTTCACTCCTGGTCAGACACTTTTAGAGGTGGCCAGGGAAAATGGAATTGATATCCCGACGTTATGCTATCTGGACCGCTGTGAGCCAACCGGGTCCTGCCGGATCTGCTTGGTTGAAGTCAAAGGGGCCAGAGCGCTCGTGGCCTCCTGTGCCATGCCTGCGGCCCCGGGTATGGAGGTTCAGACCGAAAGTGAAGCGGTGGTAAAGGCTCGGCGGATGGTCATTGAGCTTTTGCTTGCTTCAGGCGAGCATAACTGCATGACCTGCGAGGCCAACGGGGAATGCAAGCTCCAGGATTTGGCCTATCGCTATCAGGTGGAAACGATTCGTTTCTCCCGACCCATGGAATATTTCCCCATGGAGTCCAGTAACCCGCTCATTATCCGGGATTTCAGCAAATGCGTGCTTTGCGGCCGCTGTGTTCAGGCCTGCAATGAGATTCAGGTGAACCTGGCTATCTCGTTTGGTTATCGCGGCGCGAGGTCCAAGATTGTGACCAAAGGTGACGTTCCCCTGGAAGAGTCGGACTGCGTCTTCTGCGGCGAATGCGTCGGTGTCTGTCCGGTCGGAGCCTTGGTGGAAAAGAAGGCCCGTTACAAGGGCCGACCCTGGGAAGAAACCAAGATCAAAACCACGTGCTCATACTGCGGCGTCGGATGCCAGGTTTATCTACACGTCAAGGACGGCCAGGTCTTAAGAGTTACCGGCGTGGAAGACGGCTTGCCCAACCTGGGAAGCCTCTGCGTAAAAGGCAAGTTCGGTCATGAGTTTATTCACTCCAAAGAGCGCTTGACCACCCCGCTTATTCGTCAGGCGGATGGGTTCCGGCACGCCACCTGGGACGAGGCTCTGGATTATGTGGCCAAGCGTCTGAAAGAGATCAAGGAAAAAGATGGACCGGACAGCCTGGCCGGACTGAGCTCGGCTAGTGTCACCAATGAAGAGAACTACCTCATGCAGAAGCTGGTCAGGGCCGGCTTTGGCACGAATAACGTTGATCACTGCGCCCGTCTCTGTCACGCCTCCACCGTAACCGGTTTGGCCACTGTTTTTGGCAGCGGCGCCATGACCAACTCCATTGCTGAAATCGAAGACGCCGATGTTATCCTAGTCATCGGCTCCAACACCACCGAAACCCATCCGGTCATCAGCACGTTCGTAAAGAGAGCCACGCTTGGCAAGGCTAAACTCATCGTGGCTGATCCGCGTAAAATTACCTTGACCAATTTCTCCGAGGTCTGGCTCCGTCAGCGGCCGGGCACCGATGTGGCCCTGATCAACGGTATGATCAACGTCATCCTGTCAGAGGGGCTTCAGGATCAGGCCTTCATTGACGATCGCACCGAGAATTTCGAGGACCTTAAAAAGGCTGTGGCGGAGTATCCCCCGGAAAAGGTAGAAAAAATCACCGGCGTTCCGGCGCCTGACCTGATCGAAGCCGCCAGGATTTACGCTAAAGCCGAGAAGGCTTCCATCCTGTATGCCATGGGTATTACACAGCACACCAGTGGCACTGACAACGTAAAGGCTCTGGCCAACCTGGCCATGGTAACCGGTAACCTTGGACGCCCCTCCACCGGAGTAAACCCCTTAAGAGGCCAGAACAATGTCCAGGGGGCCTGCGACATGGGGGCATTGCCCAATGTTTACAGCGGGTACCAGAGTGTGACAGACCCGGCTGTCAAGGAAAAGTTCGAACAGGCCTGGGGTGTGTCTCTTCCTGATCAGCCCGGGCTGACCGTTGTAGAGATCACGAATGCTATTGATGAAGGCCGGATCAAGGGCCTTTACATCATGGGAGAGAATCCCCTTATCTCTGATCCGGACGTCAACCATGTCGAACAGGTCCTCAAAAAATGTGAATTTCTGGTGGTGCAGGATATCTTCCTGACCGAGACGGCCAGGCTGGCCGATGTGGTCCTCCCGGGAACCAGCTTCGCGGAAAAGGAGGGAACCTTTACCAATACCGAACGCCGCGTCTCCAGGGTGCGTCAAGCCGTGCAGCCGGTAGGGGAGGCCCGCGGTGACCTCGAAATCCTGAACGACCTGGCCTCCCGTCTGGGCCTGTCCTGGACCGCGGACACCGCCGAAGCAGTCATGGCGGAGATCGCTGCATTGACCCCGTCCTATGCCGGAATTTCTTATCCGCGCCTCGAAGGAAACGGGCTCATCTGGCCCTGCCTCGATAAGGATCATCCTGGAACTCCCATCCTCCATGTGAGCCAATTCACGCGGGGTCTGGGTCTTTTTACTCCTGTTGAGCACCGGGAGCCAGCTGAACCGCCATCTAACGATTATCCCTTCACCCTGACCACGGGCCGGATACTCTATCAATACCATACCGGCAGCATGAGCCGGCGCTGTGAGCCTCTTGATTACCTGGCGCCGCGCTGCGAGGTTGAAATCAATCCGGCCGATGCCGCAGAGCTGAGCATCAGCGACGGGGATGGGGTTATGGTCTCATCCAGACGCGGCGAGATCGTGGCTACCGCCCGGGTGACGGATATAGTCCCGGCCAAGGTCATCTTCATCCCCTTCCATTATGCGGAAGCGGCTGCCAACAGGCTGACTATTGCTGAGCTCGATCCTGTGGCCAAGATACCGGAATTCAAGGTCTGCGCCGCTAAGCTGGAAAAGGTTGAAGAGGCTGAAACCGGTGAGGGTGAGGAGGCTGAAGCCTCGGCCCAGGAAGCCTAGTTCCTTTTTATCCAGTGGATATAATCTCCGGGGCCTCACATTGAGGCTTTGGAGATTTTTTTTAATCATGGCCGGTTAGACTAGTTCTCATAAATATATTCCTTTGCAGAAAAATAATACCCAATAAGGAATATAATTCTGACAATCGCTATAGTATAGATTGTGGTTGTGGTTACTTTGTATCTCTGGATCATGAAGTGAAGTAATTTTCATTAAAAAACTTGACAGGCGTAACCAGGTTGTATATTAACATACCTATCAGTAAATTAAATAGTTATACATACCGGTTGGTATATTCATTTACAAATGAATACTATTATCTGCCGCCTCACACACTAGGGCCTGGAAATCTTGAAGCACCTGTCTTCCAAAAAGCGACAAAGTGAAAAAACCATCTCACGCATCCAGGAGGTGGCGATACGATTTTTTGCCAACAAGGGCTATCATGGAACCTCGCTTTCTGATATCACCAAAGCGGCCAACATCACCAAAGGAGCCCTGTACGGCCACTTTGACAGTAAAAAAGACCTTTTCCTCAGTCTGCTGAGCCAATATCGGCTTGACTTCCTTAATCCCTTAATTGAAGCCACCAATGCCACACCCGGCCATGCCCTGGACAAGCTGAATGGTTTGCTCAGATTCACTTCCGACTTTTTAGATAAGAACCCTGAACAACTTCGCATGGTCATCATTGTTTCGGCTGATCTTTTAAAAGCTGAGAGAGAGATCGAGGAAGAACTTCAAAATCTATATAGCGACTATTCACGCTTGCTGCGGCATCTGGTTGAGGATGGGCAGAGACAAGGAATTTTCTCCCTGGAGTTAGATACCGATGCCTTGGTGAATGCCATCATCGCCTTTCAGGAAGGCTCAGTTTTGCATAGCCAGCGATGTCAGGACCCCATGGACCTGCGTAACTACTTACAGACCTGCTGGGACGTCATGCTTGAAGGGTTTCAATCACATGGAAAACTGCATGATAGGACCAGCTCTCGATTTGCTAGGCGGTCAGTCCCGAGCCCGAGAAAGAAAAAAAAGGCCAGAGGAACGTTTACCCTGGGATGTCCGACTCTGGGCGATGACTCATTTGATCCGGCATTAGACCTATCGGGCCAGCAGTTGAAATATTATTCTACTCTAATTTATGACGGTCTCATGGCCAGGAACGGTGAAAACAGATTAATCACAGGTTTAGCTGAGAGTTACACCGTTTCCGAGGACAACCGCGCCCTCACCTTCAGCCTGAGAAAAGGCGTTAGATTTCACAATGGCATGGAACTTACCGCTGAAGACGTTAAGTTTTCAATCGAAAGAGCGCTTCGTCCCGACATCTTTCTCGCTTCGGTTCGGGTAGCCGAAGTCACGTCTGTACTAGTGGGAGTTGACATCATTGATAAATACACCTTGCGTTTCAATTTGAAGAGACCGTCGGCACGGCTCCTTGAACGTCTTAGCGACTACCTCCTTATCTTACCCAAAGCCATTTACGAGCAGAACGAGGAACTTTTAAAGACAACCGGCCTTGGTACAGGACCGTTCAAATTAGTGAGAAGGCAACCCTCTCAGTCGCTCACACTGGAAGCCAATGAAGATTACTGGAATAAGTCTCGGGCGCCCTCAATCAATACTCTGATCATGAAGGTCATACCGAATCCAGGGGCCAGATGGGCAGCACTGAAGTCAGGGGAAATTGATTTTGCTGAATTTACTGGAACTCCCTTTGTTAGAGAAGCTGAAAATGAGCCGCGAATGAAAGTATTTAATTGCAAATCCAGCGAGGTCATATTCTTTGCCCCAGTCGGTCATACCTCGGAAGATCCTTCAACCAAGCCTCTGACGGATGTTCGGGTCCGAAAAGCACTAACTTTGGCTATTAATCGCCAATCTATCGTGGACACAGTTTTCTCAAGGCAAGGCACTGTTACACCGACGATACGATTCCCCAATGCCAGAGGTTACAAGGCGGACCGTAAGCCTCTGCCTTATGATAAAGGCATGGCTCAACAACTGCTGGCAGAAGCCGGCTACCCGGATGGATTTGACACAGAGATACATTACTGTTCAACCATAGTACCACCGGCTTTAGCAGAAGTCATTCAGCGCATGTTACAGGAGGTTGGAGTGGCCGCGAAATTGGTCAATTACGAGGTAAGTCCTTTCTATCGGGATTTACTTATAGCAAAAACTATGAGAGGTATGACGCTTGTATCCTACAGTACCTTAAACGACACGCAGATATGGGGCAACTATCGGTTAATTGCCACACGGACACTGAATGCGCCCAAGGCGGAGGTGCTGATGATAGAAGCCGAGGCTTCATTTGACGAGGAGGTTTGGGATGATAAGGCTGCTCAAATAGAAGAGACTTACTGGCAGGAACAATACTGCATCCCCATTGGGGCCATGGGCGTCATCACCGTTGCTGGCCCGAGGGTCAAAGAATGGAAAAGTTATCCGAAAGCCGCGGGGATTATGAGTCCGGTCATGGATTACTCAGATTTAAGGCTTGAGTGAGGATAGATAAGACAGGAATAGATACATTCTTATACGGACAGGGAAACTCCAGAAAGCGAACCACACCTGAGAATATGAGAAGGTACCTGAAGTGTTTGAACACTGAACCACACTCCTTTAAAACACGAAAACAGGAGGAATCATGGAAAAGTACGATTTAGTCATCAAGGGAGGGCTGGTTATAGACCCGGCCAGCGATTTTGAGGATGTTTACAATATCGGAGTCCGGGAAGGTAAAATCACGACGCTAACCCTTAATAAGATTGAAGGTGAAAAGGAGATTGACGCCTCAGGGCTCGTGATCTCACCCGGCTTTATTGATGTTCACTCTCATGTTGATGGAACAAACAGGGCGGGAGAATATAGCGCCTTGATGGGGGTTACAACACTCATTGGCGGAAACTGCGGTACATCTCACGCGGTTGAGGGGTCTGATGTGGGAGCGTTTTTAGAGCGCATTGATAAAGATGGATTCCCCACAAACCACGGTTTTCTGATTGGGGCCTCGAATTTGAGGGAAACGTTAGGGGTAGACCGCTACGACCCGATGGAGGATGAAAAGATCCCGAGGATGGTGGAACTGGTCGAGGAGGCCATATCTCAAGGCGCCCTGGGCATCTCCTTTGGCCTGGCTTACTCTCCCGGTACAACCGAAAAGGAACTTACGGCGCTTTTCAGGACAGCCGCCCGCCACGATGTGATAGTCGCCGTCCACCCCCGTTACATGGGTCGGGGATTACCCGGATTTACCTTAGGCGCCGTGGCTGGTGAGGAGGAACTTATCGAAGTTGCGAAGAATACCGGTACCAGGCTCCAGATATCCCATCTTGGGAGCCAGCTCGGTTGGAAGTCGAGACCCTACGATGCCATTTTAACCAAAGGATTGGAAACCATTGAATCAGCCAGGGAAGCAGGTGTGGATGTAACGTGTGATTGTCACCCCTATGACGCCTGGTGTACCGCTGCAGGGGCAGCCGTCCTGGACCATTTCCAAAATCCCTTTCTCAAAGAAAAATTCGAAAAATATCAGGGTGTGGGCATATCGGATATAGAGGTGACCAGCGGTCCTCATAAAGGCAAGTGGCTCAACGAGGAACTCTTCAAGCAGGTCAGGCAGGAGGACCCCATGACTCGCGTCGTCGGTCATATGATGCAGGAGGACCTGGTGGTGAGAACTTTAATGAACCCATATGTGATGGTTGCCTCGGATTGTGTTTACGATGATGAAGGATTTCCAACACATCCCCGTGGGGTGGGCACATTTGCAAGGGTGCTCAGGAGATTGGTCAAGGAACGAGGCGTTTTGACTTTCAAGGAGGCGCTTTACAAAATGACTGTTCAGCCTGCGATCAGATTTGGGCTTGATCAGAAAGGGAGAATCGCCGTGGGAGCCGACGCCGACTTCACCATCTTCGACTTTGATACCATCGAGGACCTGGCCACCTACCCGGAGCCTGACCAGGAGAACAAAGGAATAATATACGTGATTGTGGACGGAGTGCCGGTGGTGGCCAAGGGTAAACTTAAGGAGGTGACCCCGGGAAGGGCTCTTAGGCATTAAACAGTCAAGAGAAAGGAGGGGATTTAGATTTAATTTAAAGGCTTAGGACAACGAAAATGCACAAACAATTACTATTTAAGGAGAACGAAAGATGAAACAATTTAAAAAAGAAACACTATCTTTTAAAGTATCGAGTTTATTGACCTTTTGTTTGTTGATAATGTGTATCATCAGCTTTGGTTTAACCACTACTTCTGTGGCTGCCGAGCCGCAGCGTGGAGGAACGATTTATGCCCGCTTTGCCGCTGAGCCAAGAACATTAGACCCTCATATGGTGACTACCACAGAAGAGGACGGTCTACTTTGCAATCTTTACAACCGCCTCATGCGCTGGAACAAGGACATGAGCAAACTCGAGCCTGACCTGGTGGAGAGCCTTTCAAGGCCAGATGATCGCACTCTGGTAATCAAGCTTCGAAAAGGCGTTCATTTCCATAATGTTCCACCAGTCAATGGCCGAGAACTCACATCAGAGGATGTCAAATACAGCATCGAACGGGCGGCAGGAATGCACGGTAAAAAACAACGCTTCATGGCACGTTCACGCTTCGAAGGCAAAATTGAATCCATCACCACACCGGATAAATACACCGTCATTTTCAAAACCAAAGAACCTTACGCGCCCTTCCTTCGTTATGCCTCAGCCTCGGCTATCGTTGCCAGGGAGGCCGTGGATAAATTTGGAGATTTAGGGAGGCGTGCCATAGGCACCGGCCCCTTCATCTTGAAGGACTACCTTAAAGGCTCCCATCTCACCCTGGTACGAAACCCAAATTACTTTAAGAAGGGACTTCCTTACCTGGACAAGATCATTTTCAAGTTCATTCCGTCGTCCGCGGCCAATATGAGTGCATTTCTGGCCGGGAAGATTGATAACACCCAGGTTTACTTCTTTCAGCTTGCGACGATTGAAAAGGAGGCCCCCACAGCCACCGTAGTGAAACAAAAGGGGAATCTGACCTGGGTCCTTCGAGTGCCTCCTGTGACCGATACTCACCCTCTCAAGCCGCCGTTTGACAGCAAAAAAGTGAGGCAAGCCATCTCTATGGCTATTGACAAGGCGAAACTGCTGAAAGTAGCATGGGGCGGCTATGGCACGGTACAGGTTGGCTCGATCCCCAACCGGCCTCCATATTCCCTGCCCGCGTCGGATCAGGTGGAATACAACCCTGAAAAAGCCAGAAAATATTTAGCCGAAGCCGGGTATCCCAATGGCTTTACAACAGAGCTGCTCACCTGGAATCAACCCTATATGACCAAGCCGGCGCAGGTAGCTAAAGAGATGTTAAAAGAGGTAGGGATTAATGCAGAAATAAAGGCTTTGCCAATGGCACAGTATTTTACCCGGGTCTACAAATATAATTACGACATGTCCCTGCATGTTATGGCCTACTCGGACGACCCGGATCATGGACTCACCCCTACCTTTGGAAGAAATTCCACTTACTACAAGTGGAAAAACGAAGAAATCTGGGATTTGATAGAGAAACAAAGTAAAACCATGGATCCCAAAAAACGTGTTGCTGTCATCCGGGAAGTCCAAAGAAAGCTTGTTGATGACGCGCCGGTCACATTTCTGTACACCACAAATATTTTCACAGCCTTTCAACCGCGTGTTTTCCCCAAGGATACTTATTTAAACCCCTTTCAAATGTTCCTTTTTGAGCAAACGTGGCTCACGAAAAAGTAGGCATGGAAATTGGCCGCCGGCTCTCTAAGGAGACGGCGGCCATTTCCCTTCACTTGTTCGAGGGATTACTTAAAAAAGAAAAATTAATAAAAAGGAGCCTCTAACATGAGCTACACCAAGTCTCAGCTCGCCGGTCAGGCCCTGACAGTACTGGGACCGATATCCGTGGATGACCTGGGCGTCACGCTTAGCCATGAGCACTGCCTGATTGATATAACCTGTGTATTCGTTGAACCAGAGGAGGCGACAGCCAGGAAGCTTGCCTTTGAACCGCTCTCTTTTAAAAATGCGGGCTACATTCAATACCACGGGACAGAGAACCGAGACAATTTACTACTGCTGGACGAGGAACTAGCCCTGACGGAAATTTTACCCTTTAAGCACGCTGGCGGCGGAACAATCGTTGACGTTACCAACGTTGACTTAGCCAGAGACCCGCTTGCTCTTAAGCGTATTTCCAATGCCACTGGCTTAAACGTCATCATGGGCGCCGGTTACTATGTCAGGGTGGGCCAGAATCTCGAAGTCATGGATAAACGTAACGAGGAGGACATCGCTGAAGAGATTGTAAGAGACATTTTAGAAGGGGTGGGGGCGACAGGTGTTCATGCTGGTATTATTGGTGAGATTGGCTGCTCATGGCCGTTAGAGGATTGTGAAAGGAAGGTGCTGCGGGCGGCTGGCATAGCTCAGAAAGAGACAGGAGCGCCTTTAAATATTCACCCCGGCCGCTTTGAAGACGCACCTTTCGAGATCGTTGCGATACTTAAAGAAGTGGGCGCAGATTTAAGCCATACGGTCATGGACCACATGGACCGCACCATCTTCGACTCGAAAAAACTTTACAAGCTTGCCGACTTTGGCTGTTACCTGGCTTTTGATGAATGGGGTTCTGAAGGCTATTACCCGGAATCCCTTTCTGCCATCACTGATATTATGAATGATACCCAGCGCATCGCCTATATTAAAGACCTTATGTTGAAAGGATACGGCAGCCAGATTCTTATATCTCACGATATCTGCGCTAAAAGGCGCTACATGGCCTTTGGCGGACATGGCTATAATCATATCTTGTACAATGCAGTTCCGGCTATGCGAAGGCGAGGGCTGAACGAAGAGCAGGTAAACGATCTGTTGATAGAGAACCCAAAGCGATTCCTGGCCTTCAAATAACAGCCTTCCCAACCACGAACAGACCAAGAGGCATTCGAGATATGATCTGGCTGATTAGATTAGAAATTTTTTTAATGAAGGCTTTAACCCAGATTAACCGAGAATTACAAGGGAATCCCCCCAGTCCTTATAGCGCAACAAAGCGGCGGTCGAGGTCAACCAGGCGGCTGGCCAGAGTATAAAGGATCCTCTTCACGAACTTGAGCTGAATGCTGGGTTCCAGGGTATTGATTTTGAGGGGGTCGAAACGAAGACAGAAGCATTGATCCCGGGCGACCACATGAGCGGTGCGCGGTTTGCCTGCCAGGGCATTGATTTCACCAAAGATGTCGCCCGCACTCAGCACGGCCAGAACCTTGTTGTTCTTAACCACGCTCACCTGGCCTTTGATGAGTAAATACAGATAGAGATCGTCTTCTCCTTCGGTAATGATCCGCTCGCTCGTACCGGCCTTGACCCATTCGGCAACCTCGAGAATTTTTTCGATCTCATCGTCTGAAAAAGTCTTGAAAAAATCCAGGTGCCTTAATATTTCCGGACTGGCATCCATACCTTAACCTCATATCCAGTTAAGATTGTACTTTTCCTTAATTATACAACGATTGAATGAACTTAACCAGTAATCTTGGTCTGGTAGCTGCCTTCAAAAAGCCACAGATCCCCCTGATCTCTGATTAAGAGTTTAAAATCAGAGATGGTACATCGTCAAGGATTATTTGACTTCTGTGTCAGACGCTAAAGAATATTCAGATGATAGGAGATAAAGTGACCTTGGGCTGGAAGGACCGGTAAAGGATAAAGATGGTCGCCAATTAAATTTATTCAACTTTAAGAGGCAATGAGTGAAAGGTCCATTCCAGTGAGCCATAACGGCTCATTTTTTTTGCAAAACAGTACTTCGTGTCATGCCTGCGCCCACGGAGTCGAACAGGATGATGCGGGCCTTTTTTAAATTTTCGAGATTCATGTTTATCGGGAAGCCCTGGATGGTATCTGCCTTCAGCGTACCGCGCTCAAGATCATACGGAAGTCTTTGCATGCAAACCACAGAACAATTGCCTCGCACATGGATGTTGGTCACCATTTTGTTGGCAACATAATCAACCACGTCCTTTTTCAGATCCGGCTGACCGTTATTTAAGACCTTATCCAGGGTCAAGGGTATCATGGCGAAATTGGCCTGATGTTCAATAAGAAGGTCAAGGTCATCCATGGTCAGATTGTTTCTGGACAATAACTCAATAATATGGGGCCTGGCCCCGCGGGTGGCATACAGGAAGACGCCTTTCCCGTCCATTGATCCCCAAATGTCATCCTCTTCAGTGTCAACCTCGATATAATTAGCAAAACATCCATGAGTGCTAGTATGAGAGTCAATAATACCCGCGCGAGGCCTTTTAAAAATAAATCCCTCTCCTTTATGCAGCGAAAGCTCAATGTTTAGTTCAGGAGTCAGGTAGCCGGAAATAATTGTTCCATATTTGCCTGATTCAACATATGCCCGTGCAATTTTATGAACTAAGTTCCTGTCTTCACCCACCGTCATGATATCGTAGGCAAATGATTTTACATACTGATCATAAAACTCAATCGCCCCCCTGAAGTGTTTGAATGTCCCCTTTGATGCTTCACCAGGATACATCAGCTCGACTAAGCGATGCTGAATTCTGGCGGCAATGGCCGGGACGCGATATTCTATTTTGCCAAGATGATTGTCAATGATGATGCCGTCAAGCTTGGTGTCACCCTTTAATTCAAGAATCAACCTCGCAATGTCCGTTATGAAATCCTCTTTGACATCACTTGTGATCTTATCACTTCTAAAGTAACGCCCTGAGGGTTTTAGACTAACTTTGGTTTGAAGCGCAGTGGCAAGGGAGTCATCACCAAATATGATGTTACTGGTGTCATTCGGCTTGAAGGCATTAGCCCGATGTAGATTTTCCGCCCCCACAATAATGGACAGATCCCCTTTGTTAAGCACCCCGGTTAGAGAGAGTACAAAAGCAAGCTCAACCCCAACATTGAAACCAGGACAGCCGGCATACAGGTCCATGGCCATGGCCTCGGGACAGTATTCACGCACCAGTTCAAAAGGATAGCTGATCACTGGGCCGGGGTCATACTTGTCTTCCCCTACATTTGTCGCACTAATAACCACCTTGATTCGAGAAAAATCAAAATCAGAGGTTTCGAGGAGGTCCTGCATAGCTTTAACGCCGATTCTCTCGTCAGCCGAAGCAGCCAGCCTTGTTTTCACGCCGACTCTTTGCTGAATAGTCTCGTCGTTTACGGGTATGCCACCCTTAAAGCTCAATTCTTTATTTTCAAAAAAGGTGTTATCAACCTGGGTTCCCTCATTCCATGCACCCTGGGCGATAATATCCAAAACAGAGTCTAATGACAAATCCTCTCCTCCTTAAAGCTTTTGCTTTTTTAATATCAGCTATAGATTTATAGATTTTTTTGGTATATTAACCCTTTTATTTTAATTGGTTTAAAGCAACTCGTTTGTAAAAGATTTGTAAAAGTACAGCAGTTTGGTCATAGAAGAACAGATAAAACCATTAATTGAGATAATACCAACACTGGATTCTATCCTTTGGGGAGATAGTGCCATGATAAACGAAATGTCCACCTATGACCTCAATGAGCTCAGGAAAGGATGAAACATCAGAGCATGGATTTTAGAGGAATGCCAAGCAGGGTTTGATCTAGGCGCGGAGGGCTTCGAGAAAATCTTTGGCCGTAAGCAATAATTCAGATAAATTTGAGGTTCTTTGCTATGGTTCATTTTATTTGCAAGATGGAGCTTCGTGTCATGCCAGCGCCTACAGAATCGAATAGAATGATGTGGGCGTCTTTCAGATTATCAAGGCTTCTATTCACCGGATAGCCCTGGACGGAGTCTGCCTTCAGGGCGCCTTGCTGAAGATCATACGGAAGCCTCTGCATGCAGACGACAGAACAATTACCCCGCTCATGGATGTTTGTAACCATTTTGTTGGCAATATATTCAATTACATCTTTATTTACATCTAGTTGACCGTTGTTTAAGACCTTCTCCAGGGTCATGGGTATCATCGCAAAATTGGCTTGATGTTCAATAAGAAGATCAACGTCTTTCATGGTCAGGCTGTTTCTGGACAAAAGCTCAAGTATATGAGTTCTGGCTCCGCGAGTGGCGTATAAAAAGACGCCCTTCCCATTCATGTCTCCCCAAATTTCCCCGTTGTCCGGTAGAAATTGTATATAATCGGCAAAACATCCATGGGTGCTGGTATGCGTATCAATAATACCGGTCCGAGGCTTTTTAAAAGTAAAGCCCGCTCCTTTATGCAGTCTAAGCTCTATGCTTAAATCAGGAGTAAGGTAGACGGAAACGACGGTGTTACATTTGCCTGATTCAACATACGCCCTGGCTATCTTATCAACCAGACTCGTATCCTCGCCATCAGTCATAATATCGTAGGCAAACGATTTTACATTTTGATCATAAAACTCGATCGCTTCTCTAAAGCGCTTAAAAATCCCCTTTGATGCTTCTTCCGGATACATCAGCTCAACCAAACGATGCTGAACTCTGGCCGCAGTCGCGGGTATTTTATATTCCAAGCTGCCAAGTTGATTATCAACAATAATGCCATCTATTTTATCAGTCGCGGTTAATTCAAGAATTAACCCTGCCATGTCTGATATAAAATCCTCTTTCAAATTATATTTGATCTTATCGCTTCGAAAGTAGCGTCCAGCAGGCTTTAAACTGGTTTTCGTTTCAAGCGCTGTAGCCAAGGCGTCGTCACCAAATATGATACTGCTGGTATCGTCAGGTTTAAAGCCATTGGCCCGATGTATGTTTTCCGCTCCCACGATAACGGATATATCTCCATCTTTAAGAACCCCGGCCTGGGAAAGAACAAAAGCAAGCTCGACCGACACATTAAAACCAGGACACCCGGCGTATAAGTCCATTACCATGGCCCGGGGACACTGCTTGCTAATGAGTTCAAAAGGGTATCTGATCAATGGGCCGGGGTCGTATTTATCATCTCCAGTATTTGTTGCGCCAATGACTAGCTTTATGCGAGCAGGATCAATACAGGATGTTTCAAGGAGGTCTTGCATGGCTTTAACGCCGATTCTGTCGGCAGCCGAAGCAACCACCCTTGTTCTGACGCCAATTCTTTGCTGAATTGTCTCGTTGTTTACGGGTATGCCGCCCTTGAAGTGCATACCTTTATCTTCATAAATTGAATTATCTACCAGAGTTCCCTCGTTCCATGCACCCTGGGCAGTGATTTCTAAAATGGAGTCTAGCGACAAGTCATCCTCTCCTTTTTTCAATTCTTATCAAATTTCTCGTGGAAAACATCATGTTCTTTTTAATTAAGATCAACATCCTACAAACGATTCGTAAAATTAAAATCAATATGCTGCAATGAAAATCCTATGAACACGTCCAAACCACCTTGCCGTCCAGGATGGTCATCTCCACTTGAATGTCTTTTATCTCCTCTACCGGAACCGTAGCAGGGTTAGCGCTCAAAACGACCAGATCTGCCAGTTTGCCCGGCGAGATTATTCCTTTGTCCAGGTCCTCAAAGGCGCTCGCGGCCGCAAGCTCGGTATACATACGCAAGGCTTTATACACGGTTATTTTTTCTTTTACCATAACGAACTCACCAGTTTCGGCCTTCCGCGAGACCGCGGCATAGACACCGGCTAAAGGATTGACCGGGACAATGGGAGCGTCCGATCCGGCTGCGACCTTAACACCGTTTTCCAGGAGAGTGCGTAAGGGATACAGATGATTTAACTGTGAGGAAGGTACAGTTTTAAGATATCTTTCGCCGCTGTAATACAGGAAAGCCGGATGGGTTACGACCATGACCCCGAGAGAGGCAATTCGCCCGGCCAAATCCGGCGGGCAGACCGAACAGTGCTCGATTCGGTGCCGATGATCCGGCCTTGGAAATCTCCTCAATGCGTTTTCCAGAGCCGTTAAGGCGGACTCGATGGCTGGCTCTTCAATAGCGTGTATGACCGCTTGAAAACCTGCTTCATGGACAGCCAGCACGATCTCGTTCAACTTCTCCTGACCCGGATTCAGCCGCCCTGTGGTTTCATCCAGGATGATCTTTACAGCGTCAAGACAAAGAGCTTTCTCTGCCTCATGTATTGAAAATCGGCCCGCTAGATGTTCTTCCAGACCCTTCAAGCCGAGCATCATTGAGGCCCGGCATTTCAGAAAACCGCTGGTTTCCCAGCGCTCTAGCTGTTTTAGGCGGTTGAAATCGTTGCGGGAGGAGGCGTCTTGAAAAGAGGTGACGCCGCAAGACAGCAGCTCCTGGTCGGCCAATTTGACCCCGCAGTCCAATTGACGCTCCTTAAGCGGCGGTATTCGTTTTGACAGGAAATCGCCCAAGCCGAAAAATAACCCGGTCGGCGCTCCGGTCTCAAGATCCCGCTCCATAATCCCTTCTGGCGGATCAGGTGTCTCTAGTGAGATCTGAATGAGACTTAAGCCCAGGCTGTTTAGTACATGAGCGTGGCCGGAGCGATGGGTGAGCTTGACCGGATGATGCGGGGCTGCGTCATCAAGGTCCTTCCGGTCTGGATGGCGTTTCTCGGCCAGATAGACCTCATTATATCCCCCAGCCCTGATCCAGGTTCCTGGCGGGTGGTTTTGAGCCTCACAATTGATTTTTTCTTTAATGTCCGAAATGGAGCGCACGCCGGTCGTTGGTCCGATATTTAAGGTGACCAGGCTTTCGGCCAGAGCGCGCAGGTGAAGATGAGCGTCAATAAAACCGGGCAGGACCGTCTTACCGCCAAGATCAATAACCTCTGTGCGACCGGTTCTCAACTTCCGGAGCGCATCTTCTTCTCCCACAGCCAGGATGCGGCCATGCTTGACCGCGATCTCACGCGCCGCAAGGCAATGTGGATCCATGGTCATGACATCGGCGTTTATTAGAAGAAGATTAGCCATTTCAGTAATATCGCTCCGGAAGGATCTATGAGGGGCCGGTGTCTCCGTACCGGGCCTCAGCGCAGCCTATCTCCTCCTGATCTCAGCATACTTGACCATGGCATACATGGCGCGAGCGCAGTTCTCAGGGCTCTCATACATCGGGATACCGGCGTTCTGGAACATATTTATGATAGCCTCATCGCTGCTTCCTCTCCATTGCATGACGATAACCGGTTTGCCGTATTTTGATGGAATGGAAGTTAATATCTCGGCTCCGTCAAGGGCATTTCTGACCACATCGGCGGCATTTCTTCCTCTGAAATGAGCTCTGGGGGCATTGGTGATAATGCCATCAATATAATCGAGCCTGGCCAGCTCCTCGGCCATCATGGCTTCGTCTGTGGCTGTCCTGAAACCGCCGGCAAAATCCACCGGGTTGTTAGGGATGGGGGCGTGGAGCGGCAGGGAGGCCTTCATCCTGAGTTGGGCCTCTTCATCAAGCTGAGGGACCTCAAGCCCCAGGGAGGCGCATGAATCCACCGTGACCACACCCTGACCGCCGCTGCCGATAATCCCGACCCTGTTCCTCCTGGGGAGGACCCGGCCAAGAAAGGCCTCGGCCATCACAAAGAGATGTTCCACTTCCCGCGCCCGGAGTATACCGGCCTGTCTGCACATGGCGTCGAAGATTTCATCCGTCCCGGCGATGGAAGCGGTGTGTGACATGGTGGCGCGAGCGCCCACAGCCGTGCTTCCGCCTTTATAAATCACAATCGGCTTTTTCTTCACCACCTCCCGGGCGACTTCAAAAAAGCGCCGCCCGTCCTTGAAACCTTCCATGTACAGGACGATGACTTTTGTATCTGGATCAAAGCCCAGGTACTGAAGTAAATCCGAGGCGGTGAGATCCGCCTGGTTGCCAATGCTCAGGAATTTACTCAGCCCGTATCCCTTTATTTTGGCTATCTGAGCCAGACCGCCGCCGTAAGTCCCACTCTGGGAAATGAAGGCCAAAGGCCCGGGAGATGGCTCGGGTTCCAGGGCGACATTAAGCTGCACGGCTGAGGTCCAGATACCCATGCCGTTAGGGCCGATGAGCCTCAGACCGCCGCTCCGGGCAATTCTGATCGTCTCATCCTCAAGGGCCTTGCCTCTTTCACCTGTTTCCGAAAAATCCGCAGAAATAATCACGCCGCCTTTGATTCTTTTCTTGATACAGCTTTCCATGACTTGAGGCATGCGTTCCGCCGGGACGGTAAAAACGGCCAGGTCAATATCTTCAGGGACGTCATTCACATCTGGATAGACCTTAAGTCCTAAGATCTCGCCGCCACTGGGATTGATCGGGTATATGGCGCCTCGATAGCCGGATTTTAAGGCCCGCTGTATGACGCTGAAGCCCCATTTAGCCGGACTGGCCGTCGCACCCACGAAGGCCACAGATTTGGCTTTCAATATTGGATCGAGCTGTTTGACAATAGCTTCTGACATGGTTTGGTATTCCTCCTGTCTGTAAACCATGAAACCTGAGCTGCAGCACCTGTAGTAATATTTGAATACCGCTAGGACTGGCCAGAACAGGTTGCGGATATCATATTGAAAGACACAGTTCTTTTGAGAGACCGGTTTTTGAAAAAATCCTTGTTTTAACCTCTTCAGGCCGATGCGATCAGGAGAGCTTCTCCGAGATGTGAGGCAAGACCTCGCCGACCTCCTTGATCATCCGGTCAATGACCTCCTTCACCGGTTGAATTTTATGAACCAGGCCGGTTACCTGACCCGCGCCGCGCAAGGAAAAATCCAGGTCAGTCTGCAAATCGGCGGCAAGTTCCGGCTGATCGTTCAAGCTGGTGCGGATAAATTCCTCTTTGAAGGTTCGGCGTGAGGATCTTTCTTGCCGCACAAGCCTGGTGTCCGTCTCCCTGGCCCTGATCATTATTTCTTTAAAGACGCGGGAAATCTCACACTCCGCAGTGGCCATAAACACCGTGCCCATCTGGACACCATCAGCGCCCAGAGCCAGGGCGGCCGCCAGCCCCCGGCCGTCACCAATCCCGCCAGCGGCAATGACCGGACATTTCACGGCATCCACCACCTGCGGCACGAGAACAAAGGTCGAAACCTCCTCCAGGCTGGTCATGCCTCCTGATTCCACACCCTCGGCCACGACGGCATCAACACCGGCTTCCTCAGCAATGACCGCATAAGCCGAGGTCGGGACTACATGCATTACAAAGATGTTATGCCTCTTTAACTTTGGCGTAAAGCGCTGCGGATCGCCAGCAGAGGTCGCCACCACCTGAACACCTTCGGCGATGACCGTTTCGATCAGATCTTCGGCATGTTCCGAACCAACCGGGATATTAACCCCAAAGGTTTTCCCGGTCAGATCCCGCACGCGCCTGATCTGGGCCTTTAATTCCGATCCGTTCCAGGGACCGGCCCCGAGAAGTCCCAGCGCCCCGGCGTCACTTACAGCGGCCGTTAGCCGCGCCCTGCCTATTCCCGCCATTCCGCCTAATATAATCGGATAACGGATCCCTAACGCCTTGCAGATTATGTTTGACATGCCTTCTTCCTTTTCCTTCATCCGCTCAGTCTGCCTTGTCAGAACATTCTATTCGGAAGGCGTTCAGATGAATGAGCACCCTGATTCTATGGCCTTGACGGTCTGATGTCAATTGCCTGAAAATTTGACTCTCCTCTTGCCTATTTGTTACACTTGCTGAGCCTTAAAGGCACCCTGTTAAATCTAGAGGTTTGAAAAATGAAGTATGACTTTGACAAGATAATAGACCGCCGGAACACCAGCTGTGCAAAATGGGACGCCGTTGAACCGCTTTACGGGGATAAGGAAGTGCTCCCCATGTGGGTGGCGGATATGGATTTTAAGGCGCCGCCGCCGGTGATCGAGGCCCTTAAAAAACAGGCCGACCATGGTATATTCGGGTATACGTTTAAGCCGCTCTCATATTATGAGCCCTTGCTGCGCTGGCTGGAAAGGCGGCAGGGCTGGAAAGTCGAGAAAGAATGGCTGACATACAGCCCCGGGGTCGTGACAGCCTTGAATGTTTGCGTGTTGGCCCTGACACAGCCCGGGGATAAGATCATCCTTCAGCCGCCTGTCTATTATCCATTCTTCAGGGTGGTCTTAAACAACGGACGTCAGGTCGTGAACAACCCGCTCAAGTTTGAAAACGGACGCTACCTCATGGATTTTGATGATCTTGACAAAAGGATCAGTTCCCGCACCAGGCTGATGATTATCTCCAGTCCGCACAATCCTGTCGGACGCGCCTGGGAACAGGAAGAGCTTGTCAGGCTCGGTCAGTTCTGCCTTAAAAACGATATTGTTTTGATCTCTGATGAAATCCACTCAGACCTGATTTACCCAGGCCATAAGCACATCCCCACGGCCTCGATCTCCGAGGAGCTTTCCTTAAAGACCATTACCTGCGTCGCTCCGAGCAAGACCTTTAATCTGGCCGGGCTTAAAACATCCGTCATCATCATCCCTGATCCCAAACTTCGCCAGCGTTTCAACATTATGCTCGGAAATATCGGGATAGGCATGGATAACTCCTTTGGACTGGTGGCCCTGGAAAGCGCTTATCAATACGGTGAAGAATGGCTGGACCAGCTCCTTGAGTACCTTCGCCAGAACATGGAATTCAGCATCTCCTATTTCGAAGAAAAGATCCCGCAGATCAAGGTTATAAGGCCTGAAGCCACCTATCTGCTCTGGCTCGACTGCCGAAAGTTAGGCTTAAACAACGAAGAGCTAAAAAAATTTATGATCAAGAAGGCTAAAGTCGGGCTGGACGATGGGCCTCCTTTTGGCCCGGGCGGCGAGGGTTTTCAAAGGATGAACATCGCCTGCCCTCGGGCAGTTCTGGAACAAGGGCTGAAGCGCATTGAGAGCGCGGTCAGGGCCTTATAAGCGAACCGTTGAGAACTTTATACAGAAATGTTCCTCACAGGAATCTTTAATTAAAAGCCGTGCCGCCGTCTACATTAAGGGCCTGCCCGGTAATCTCTTTGGCCTCTTCCGAAGCAAAAAAAACAACCGCGTTCCCGATATCTTCCGGGGTCTGAGGCCTCTGGAAAGGAATGGTCGTTTGAGCCATGAGTTTAAAGGCTTCCTCAGGGGCCATCCCTTTGAACTCCGGTCTGAATTCAATTATTCTCCTGATTCCCTCAGCCCACATCGGAGTGTAAATGATGCCGGGGCAGACTGTGTTGACATTAATATGAAAGGGCGCAAGCTGACTGGCCACGGCCTGGGTAAAATTGATCACGCCTGCTTTGGAGGCGCCGTAAATAGGAAGATTAGCTGATCCTTTCCGCCCGGCCACCGAAGAAATATTGATGATCTTACCCTTGCCCTGCTGCTTAAAATGCGGGATGACAGCCCGGTTGCATAAAAAAACGCCCTTGAGATTCACGTCAATGGTCAGGTCCCAGACTTCCTCTGACAAGTTCTCGATAGCCGTTGGGTCTTCCGATGGTGAATACAATGACGCGCCGCTAACCCCGGCGCAGCAGACCAGGATATCCAAACGGCCCATCTCCTTAAGCGCTGTATCAATGAGGGCCTGACATTCATCCGCCTTTCGCACGTCCGTTCTGACGGCCAGGGATTTCCTGCCTTGCTCCTTTACTTTAGCAGCCACCTTATCTGCCAGCTCCTGCTTGACATCACTGACGATCACGTCAGCGCCTTGGCCGGCCAGGCAGAGGCAGATGCCTTCACCAAGCCCACCGCCGCCACCGGTTACCACCGCAACCTGATTCTTTAAACGCATGTTCACTTCTCCTGTGATTTTTTAAGTACAATATTCAACTCTCACCTAATTGTCAATTCCAGTTAAGTGTTAAGGCCTGGAGAAAGTCTCTCAGTCCATACCTGGCCTGAGGCGGTTAAGCCCCTGACATTCTCAAACCTATATTGTAATAGCTGATACATGATTTTATTAAGATGCTAGATTAGGTTTCGATTTTATCAGACAGCTTCCAAATTGATATTGAACTTTTAATTAGTCTATGCAATCATTAACCATCCAAGGTCTTGGTATGTGGAAAGTTATCCAAATCCGATCTGGACATTGCCTGATATGAGGCAATTATTTTTTATTTGCTTGTGAGAAAAGTTATTCAACCAATTCAACCACGTCCCCCTTTTCCAAGAAAAAATGATCCGAGGCCTGACACGGTTCCAACCGAGTCATTTGAAAAAAAGCTTGAGCCGTTAAACACAAAGTCCGACAGAGAGACAGCCCCAAACGAATGTCTGTTAATTCAAAAACGCCTTGCCTGATGATACCAGTCAGCTTTCTGCTCATTGGGCCGGGTGATTAAAAAGGAGAGAACACATGGATTTTAAACTGTCTGATCGTGAGGAACTATTGCGTAAATCAATTCGCGAGTGGGCCGAAAAAGAGATTCCCCCCCATATGGAGGCCATGGAAGAAACCGGCGAGTTTCCTGTGGACCTGATCAAACCTATGGCCGATATGGGCATCAACGGCGTGATTACCCCCCAGGAATACGGCGGCACCGGCATGGGTCATTTGGCTCGGGTAATTGTCCTGGAAGAACTGGGCCGCGTCTGCCCGGCCATACCTATGGCTATGCAGGTCCACCACATGTGCGCCTACGCTCTTGACATCTGCGGTAGCGAAGAACAGAAAAAGAAATACTTGCCAGGGCTGGCCAAAGGCGAGACATTGGGCGTGCTGTCAGTAACCGATCCTTCCGGAGGCTCTGATCTGGCCGGGATGCAGACCTCGGCCAAGCTGGAAGGCGATAAGTACATCATCAACGGTCGCAAGTGCTTCGCCACCAACGCCCATGTCTCGGATACCTGGATCATTATTGCCCGGACCGGCGAAGGCCGCAAGGGGCTTTCCGCCTTCATCGTGGAAAAGGATTTCCCCGGGGCCAAGCTGGGCCGTAAGGAGGACAAAGTCGGCTTGCGTGGCGCTAACACCGGTGAACTGGTCTTCCAGGACTGCGAGGCGCCTGCCGAGAATTTGCTGGGGAACGAAGGTGAAGGCATGACCATCGCCCTCCGAAGCATCGTCGAATGCGGCAGACCGGGCATGGCGTCAGTAGGCCTGGGTATTCTTAACGCCGCCCTTGAGGAGGCGGTAAAGTTCGCCAACGAGCGGACAGCTTATGGTCAACCCATTTCCAGACTACAGCAGATTCAGGTTCACCTGGCCGAAATCTACTCCGATCTGGAACTGGCCAGGTTAGCCGCCTATCGCGTCGGGTGGATGGTAGATCAGGGGATGCGGGTGGAACCCGAGTCAGCCCTTGCAAAATCATTCGCATGCGAAGCAGCCGCCAGGTCTGCCCGCCGGGCCATCGAGGTTCACGGCAGCTACGGCGTCATGAAGGAATACAAAGTCCAGCGCCTCTTGCGAGACGCCGTGGTCGCTATCCCGGCTGGAGGTACAGCCGAGATTGCCAAGATCGTTTTAGGCAGAGCGGCTATGTCTGCCGCGGGTTAAACTACCAATGGGCCGGAGACGATCCTCCGGCCCTAACTGTTTTCAGTGAAGCGTCATGCGAATAATTGTTTGTTTGAAATCGGTTCCTGACCCAAAACACTGGAACAAACTGAAGCTGGACCCAGAGACCAAGACCCTGATTCGCGAAGGCATACCTTCGACGATCAACCCTTTGGACAAAAACGCCCTTGAAGAGGCCTTGAGATTAAATGAAAAGCAAGGAGGGGAGGTCATCGTAATCAGTATGGCCCCATTGGAGATGATACCTGTCCTCCAGGAAGCTCTTGCCATGGGCGCTAACCGGGCGGTGCTTCTATCTGACCGGGCTTTCAGTGGTTCCGACACTTTGGGCACGGCCTATGTTCTGGCAGAGGCTATTAAAGCTATTGGCAATTTTGATCTCATCCTCTGCGGGAACGAAACTATTGACGGTGGTACGGCCCAGGTCAGTGCACAGATATCGGAGTTCCTGGACGTCCCCAATTTGATGTTTGTCAGCCAAATTGAGTACTCTCCGGGGCTGCCCTTTAAGGTCCGGTCCCAGATCGAACTCGGCTATCGGGTCGTGGAGATCGCCCCGCCTATGGTCCTGTCTGTGGTTAAGGAGATAAACGAGCCGAGATATGTGACCATGATGAATATCTTGGCCGCCGAAGAGAAAGAGATTCAGGTCTGGACGTCGGAAGACCTTAATTTGACCGAACCATGCGTCGGTCTGGCTGACTCGCCCACTCAGATGGCCGACCTGTTTATACCTGAGCGAGGCCGTAATGCTGAAATGCTTGATCAAGACGCCGAAATCCAGGCAAAAGAACTGGCTGACAGACTTCACCGCTTAGGATTCTGTTAAGTATGATGCTATGGGCTCATCTGAAAGCAAAATTTGGGTATTTGTGGAGCATCGCCAGGGACAGCTGATCGAAGTTGGCCTGGAACTGGTTCAAAAAGCGTTAGACCTCGGTAGACAGGCCAAATGGAAAGTAGCCGCTGTTCTGGTTGGCCACCATGTTTCTGCCTTGGCCGAGGAAATCCTGACTTACGGGGTCAATGAGGTCCTGATGGCGGATGATCCGCTTCTTAAGGATTACTGCAATCAGGCCTATGCCAAGACACTTGCCACGGCTGTGCGGCATAATCAGCCTGAAATTTTTTTGCTGGGCGCCACAGCCATGGGTATGGACCTTGGGCCTCGTCTGGCCGCCAAGTTACGGACCGGGTTATCGGCCCATTGTATAGACCTTGAGCTCACTGACGCAGGTGAGCTTTTAGCCGTGGTTCCGGGTTGGGGCGGCAGTATCATGGCCAAGATAAGTTGCCTCAGGACTCGTCCCCAGATGGCCACAGTCAAGCCAGGAGTATTCGACCTCCCTCAATCGGGGCAACCCAGAGGTCGAATAATCACGCTGGATCCGGTTGTTGACACCAAAGACATTACCTATCGGATCGTGGAAGTTGAGCGAGAGGAAGTACAGCAAAGCGACTTGGATACGGCAGAGGTGGTCGTTGCCGGAGGTTGGGGGGTTGGCGCCGCAGAAAATTGGAAGCTGATCCAAGACCTGGCTTCGGTCCTGGGCGGCGCCGTCGGAGCGACCAGGCCCGCAGTAGATGAGGGCTGGGCTGAGGAAAAGCAGATGATAGGGACAAGCGGCCGAACGGTTAAACCGAAACTCTATATTGGAGTCGCCCTATCCGGCCACATGCACCATATGGTCGGCATCAAAAATCCAGATTTAATGGTGGGTATCAACCAGGACCGAACAGCACCAATCTTCACCCACTGTGACATCGGACTTGTTGGTGATTTTAAGGAGATATTACCAAAGCTCATCACAGCCATCAAGCCCTTCTTTGATCGGTAAACGCGGGTTTCTGCGGCCCTAACTTACAAATGAATAAATATTGAGCCTCATCTCACCTGACCAGCTGATGAGATATCACGTTAACCATGGCAAAGATGGCGTCCAGAGGCAGATGCTTTTCAATGGAGGCATCAAAGGTGATGACTAGACGAGCAGGAAATTCGTCGTCCTCTTCGTAAAACGTGTAAGCTACCAGAACCTTGGGCAGGACCAGAATTCGGAAGGCCGCATCCCCAAAAGCTAGAGGACTTGCTCCCCAGCTCAAAGCCCGTGTTAAGAAACCGGCTCCATCCCGGGCATAACGCTTAAGCACGTTCTGCTTACTTAAGGCATGCGGGCCCTGAAAGAAAAAAGAGCCGCCCTTAATCTCCCTGGCCGTGATCATTCGACCGGTCAAATCAGCTTCCGAGGCGCAAAGAAGGTAACTCAGCATAACCAAACCGGCCTGGAACCCGATGGGGTAAGCTTTCCCCAGACCCGTGATTCCACGGTTCTTCGGGTTGATCAGATATTCACCGCCTAAAAAAGATAGGAGGAAACCCTTGTCAAGGCGATAAGTAACCGCGGCCCGGCGACAGACAGAATCCGGTTCCATTTCAGCCAGGTCGGACCAGAGCGCCGGCGGCAAATTTTCCACGCCGCTATATAAAGCCGAGTCTGCCTTGACGTTTGATAAAAAATCATTCATTTACAAGACTTCCAGACAAGAGAATTTTCAGTTGCCTGTCTCTGATTACCGATTTGGCCGAGTTTGATTTCGATCAAACCGGCACCAATGATCAGTTTCTAATTTATCATATCATGACTATGAATTAAAGTTCCCCACCACTCAACATTCTAGCGCCGTGCGACATGACTCTATTGCCAGATAAGCTAATCTAGGATATGATTTTTATATCAAAGTCCGGAAGCTGTGGGCTTTCTTCTTTGGAACTCAGAGGAGCGGATCACTGATCCAGGACGAATCAATCCTCACATTTAATATCAACTGTGAGATCAACAGTATCCTTTAAATGAAAACCAAACAGGAAGAAAGGTTTTATTATGTTCAAGTTCGAAAAAGACCGAAGTTACATGATGCCGTTTCACTTCGGGCCGCGGCCGGCAGGAAGAGGCACCGGCCAGTATCATGACGTAACGACCATGATCGTCAGTTACCTGACAGATCGCGATATACTGACCCAGTATCTGCCCAAACCTTTTGAAGTCGGGGAGGAGCCGATCGTATCAGTTTCCTACTCAATGAATAAGGAGATTGATTGGCTGGCCGGCCACTCCTACAACATCATCGGGGTAAACGCCTCGGTGGTTTTCAACGGCGAGGAGGATCATCTGAGCGGAAACTATCCGCTGGTGTTGTGGGAGAACCTCACCGATCCCATCCTTACCGGGAGGGAAATAGAAGGCATCCCAAAGGTATATGCGGATATCCCGGACCATAGCATCATCGAGGGAGAATGGCGCGCCTCGGCCAGTCACTTCGGCCATAAGATCGTGGACCTTACGATTAAGGCCCTGCATCCATTGACCAAGGAACAGATCGAAGAGATGAGAAAGGCCGCGGAAAAAAGCCACTGGATGGGCTGGAAATATATTCCCAAAATTGGCGAACCCCGGGCAGCGGTGAGCCATGCTACTTTATTTCCCACCGCTGGCGTCACCACGGAGGCCTGGGTTGGGAAGGGGGAAGTCAAATGGCAGCATCTTACCTGGGAGCAAAACCCGACCCAATTTCATATCGTCAACGCCCTGGCCGAGCTGCCCATCATCGAGTACCGCATTGCTCTGGTGCTTAAAGGATCCAGCAATCTTGCCTTAGCCGTCAAACCGAAACGCGTTATACGCTGAATTGAAGAGGATATTGATTCTATGAAAGGCATACTGAAAGGGACATCAGTCGAGTCATCCATCGGTCGTCATGAACTTGATTCCACCGGCTCTGCCGTGGGCGTGGTCCGTATGGACGTTGAAAAATCATACACGGGTGTGGGGGAGCTTCTTCAAAAATATATTAACGACGCTGATCAAACAGCCTGGGAGGAGATTAAGTCCCGGATAGATTATACTTATGAAAATATAGACCTGGCTCTAACGCTGCTGGATACGGAAACCGGTTTCAGCCGTGAGATCCGATCGAGGCTCGAGAAGGGCCTCAAGCTTCTCTTTAAACCCAACCTGGTCAGTATAAGCAACATCGTACCATATATCCATGGCCCGGGTCTTGGGAGCAATGCCTGCACGGAATGGTCTTTTGTCGCCGCGGTTATGAGATGGTTCCACGATAAACTGGGTATCAGCTACCATCAGATGTGTTTGGGCGAGGCGGCCACAACCATGTCAGGGGCAGCCGCCCTGTACACAATTCTTAAGGCGGATAATGAACCGGTGACCACCGAGGCCACCATCGAAGGCCGGTCCGGCGATTTTTACGGCGGGTGGGGATTCTATTTTGTCCGAAGATACCTGAGCGAGCATCTTGACCGGGCCGCAGAAGACGACCCCATGAAAGGCTTTGAGGAAAGCGTGGCCGGGACTTATATCCCCCCGGGGCATGTCATTGATAAGCTTATGGTCTACGACCTGAACCGTATCTCTGATGATGTCACCAAGGGTCGTGATGTGGAAGTCTCGGACGGCGTTAATTTCAAATCCATCATACTGCACAAGGTCGTTGTGGGTGGAGATCCGAACGACCCGGAAGACATGAAGGCGTATCCTGGCTGTATCCTTATCAATCTGCCCAAATTAAAGGTGCATATCCAAGCCCTTTTTACCAATGTAATTAAAAACCTGGGGATAGGGCTTTACCCCATGCAGGCGGCTCGAACAGATAGCTGCCAATGGGAATACGCCCAGCCCTATACCCCTGTACCAGGCATGAAGGCGGGCCTTCCGCACCAGGTCTGGGTCCCGGAGATGGACTATGAAACCTGTCTCCCCAAGCGCGATGCAGATGGCAACTATATTGTAAAAAAGACTGGCGGGCTGACGGCGACCATGATTGACATCATCAAGGCGGTGGCCGATCAGAATATTTTCATGGTGAATATTGTAGACGCCCTCGAGCCAACCAACGTGGATCACACGGGCTCGGGGCTGGGCCTGAGACAGCCCGAAGGCCTGATCTTTGCCGGACTGGACCCGGTGGCGACCGATTATTTATGTGCACGCTACATATTCAGCAATGTGCGACTCAAGGAAGCCCATGAGTCCGGGCTGGATGACGGCTCAGGCGGCCGCTTTCCGCAGGCGGTGCCTATCGCGGTTGTGGAAGGCAGTAATATCGTTACCAGGCCGGGCTTAGATTGCCCGCTTGCCCGGGATATTTGCTTCAAAGTTGCGGAAGAAAGGGGCCTGGGCACAAGAACATACTATGTCGTGGGGCATGATTCGATGACGGATACCCCACTGGCCTCCCTTCAGGGCCGTTTGGGCCGAGTCGAGAATCGGACCTTCTCTTCAATTATAACTACAGCGCTTTACACAGCCGCCTTTAAAATACCCTGGGACATGCAGCGAACATTCTTCGGCTATCTCGAAGCAGTGGATCAACTAGCCGGCTCTTCCTTGAAAAAGGAGTTCCTCGATGCCTTTGATGAAGACGGAGATGGCATCGTTACCTATGAGGAAAAAGGAAAAAAAGGAATATACGGACCAGGGATGCTCCTGGGTGGTATTAACGTCAGTATGATGGGTGCCGGTGAACTAGAGCAGGTTCGGGTGAACTATGCTGCGATGGCAAACCATCTAAAATATACCTATCCTGAATGGAACCGCGAAGGACTGGACCTGTTCAAGGAGTATTACTCTGGCACTGTTGCCATGATGGCCTATATGATGTCGCTCTCTGACGTTGAAACCCAGGATAATTTCATATCGGGTTTAACCTGGGGCAAAGGGAAATGGCCCAGCTTCCAGCAGGCGGCCCAGGCACGGATCTCCCAGGCCATATATGGTTTAGGGTTTCCCTCAAGGATCGGGTTTCCAAGCCTGTACTATACAGTCTTCCGCTACGCCGACCTCACGCAAAATGGAAGGCGGTATATAGGTCCGCAACGGCTCTCTCCAGATGAGGAGGCTGCCGCGAAATATATCAAAGAGGTGCTGAGCGGCCAGGCCGAGCCTCTTGATTTTACATTATACGTTCCACCGGGTTATGCCCGCATGGACGAATTCGACACACCGAACGTCGAGGAAACATCCGATCCAGCCAGGATACTGACTGCAGTTTTTAATGGAGGCAAGATCGTCTGGCCGGACTTGAAGATCACTGATGTTCAGACGGATATAACGCCCTAGAGAGAAAGGTAAAAATACGTTCCACTAAAAAGGGTTAAGGTTGCTTCGTCGCTAACGCTCCTCGCAATGACAATTTATAATAATATCAATGGTATGTCATTGCGAGCGCAGCGAATCTCTCCTTTTGGTTTCCCCTAAAAAGATATGATCGGAAAGTTATTTTATCAATCAGTATAGATAGGGATAACAAAAATCCTTAGACCATGCGTTCGGCTACTGCTGCGGGCAGGCCACCCAATGTTCAACGCCTTCTAACTTATGAAGAACAGGCGTTTGCTGGCGGCAGTCTGGAATCGCCTCGGAGCAGCGCGGATGAAACTTGCACCCGGACGGCGGATTAAACGGGCTGGGCACTTCGCCCATAATAATCATATGCTCCCGCTGGGCTTCCACCACCGGATCGGGAATTGGAACGGCGGCGAGCAGGGCTTTGGTGTAAGGATGAAGAGGGTTGCGATAAAGATCGGCCCTGGTGGCTATCTCCACGATGTCGCCCAGATACATCACTGCGATGCGGTCGCTGATATGCCGCACTACCGAAAGGTCGTGAGCAATAAAGAGATAGGTCAGGTTGAACTCTTCCTGCAGTTCTTCCAGCAGATTGATAATCTGGGCCTGAATCGAGACGTCCAGGGCCGAGACCGGTTCGTCGCAAACGATGAAGCTGGGCCTGACTGAAAGGGCCCTAGCCACGCCGATACGCTGCCGCTGTCCCCCGCTGAACTCATGAGGATAACGATCCGCCATAATCGGATCAAGCCCAACGATCCTCAACAGCTCAGCAATCTTGTCTCGATAATCGAATTTACTGCTGGACATACGATGAATCAAAAGCGGTTCACCGATAATGTCGCCGGCCGTCATGCGGGGGTCCAGGGAGCCGAAGGGGTCCTGAAAGATCATTGACATCCTGCGGCGCAGGGGTCTGAGTTCATTCTCTTCAAGACCGCTGATTTCGGACCCTTCAAAAAAGACCTGCCCTCCGGTGGGGCGATCAAGCTGAAGGATGGCCCGGCCGGTGGTCGTTTTGCCGCAGCCGCTCTCGCCCACCAGTCCAAGGGTTTCACCGGTGCGGATCTGAAAATTAACCCCATCTACCGCCTTGATATCCCCGATTTTTTTCTTGCGAATAAGTCCCCTGAACATGGGGAAATGCACAGCCAGGTCTTTGACTTCAATCAATACGCCGTTATCTTGCATTTTTTCTGACATCAACCCAGCACGCTACCTCATGTTTATCTCCAACCGGAGTAAGTTCAGGTGTGTCCACTTGGCACCTTTCAATAGCATAATTACACCGCGGGCGGAAGGCGCACCCCGGTGGAATGTGCAAAAGGTCAGGCGGCTGGCCCTCAATGGGAATCAACTTCTTTTTAACATCCAGGTCCAGGCGCGGGACCGAAGCCATCAGACCGATGGTGTAGGGATGTCTCGGATCGCCATAGATGTCCCTGGCTGTCCCTTTCTCTACAAAGCGTCCGGCATACATGACGTTGACCCGGTCCGCGTATCTCGCCACCACCCCAAGGTTATGGGTGATGATGATCAGCGCCATGTTAAAATCCCGCGTCAGGTTTTTCATCAGTTCCAGAAGCTGAGCCTGGATGGTCACGTCAAGAGCGGTGGTGGGTTCATCGGCGATGATCAGCTTGGGGTCGCAGCCGAGTCCCATAGCCATCATGACACGCTGCCGCATACCGCCGCTAAACAGATGCGGGTAAGCCCTGAGCCGTGCCGCCGCTTCAGGAATCTGAACCTTTGTAAGTAAGTTAGCGGCCTCCTCCCAGGCCTTATCCTTGGACAGACCCTTATGCACCTCCAAGGGCTCGGCTATCTGGTAGCCGATGGTGAGCACGGGATTGAGCGAGGTCATCGGCTCCTGGAAGATCATGGCAATTTCATTGCCGCGCACCTCCCGTATCTCATGCTCGCTTATTTTGAGCAGATCCCGGCCTTCAAAAAACACCTCTCCTTCCACAACCTTACCCGGCGGGTTTGGAATGAGGCGCAGGATGGAGAGTGCGCTGACACTCTTGCCGCAGCCGCTTTCCCCCACAAGGCCAAGTGTTTCTCCTTTATAAAGATCATAGGAGATACCGCCCACGGCCTTTACCAGTCCGTCATCCGTAAGGAAATGGGTGTGAAGGTTTTTGACTTCCAATAATGGCTTCATGGACAGGCTTTCTTTACTTTATCTTTTTGCCTTCACCTCGCAGACGTGGATCAAGGGCGTCTCTGAGGCCGTCACCCACAAGAGTGAAAGACAATACAGCCAAAGTAATTAACAGGCCGGGGGCGAAGGAAAAAAGCGGGACCCTTTCCAGGTAAGAGTAGCCGGTTCTGAGCGCCTTGCCCCAGCTTGGAGTGGGCGGCTGGACACCGACTCCAAGAAAGGCGGCCCCGGCTTCAATTCCAACCGCCATACCAAGAGAGAGGGCAGAGGCCACGATAACGGGGGCGAGTGAATTGGGCAGAAGATGTTTGAACATGATCCGTACGCCTGACGACCCACTGGCCCGAGCCGCCTCCACATATGGCAGCTCACGCACCGAAAGCACCTGGCCGCGGATGATGCGCGCAAAGCCCGGCCAGGTAAATAATATAATGGCAATGACAACATTCTTTATGCCCGGTCCCAGCGCCGAGGCCATAATAAGAACAAACACCAGACCCGGAATAACCATGAAAGTATCGGTTATACGCATGATAACCTGGTCTATGACCCCTCCTCTATAGCCCGCGATCAGCCCCACGATTACGCCGATAGCCGCCGAAAAAGCGGTCGCAATGACACTGACCGACATGGAGAGCCGGGCGCCGTAGATGACACGTGAAAGCAGGTCCCGGCCCACGTTGTCAGTGCCCAGCCAGTGCTTTTTAGACGGCCCCTGCAAGACATTATAGAGGTCCTGTTCATTGGGATGATATGGAGCGAGTAAAGGCGCGAATATGGCCATCAGGAAAAGCAGAACAATGATAACGAGCCCGACGCGGGAGAGTTTGTGTTTTAAAAGCGCCCTTACGATGGCTCTGAAACCAACCTGGGACAGGCGGCGTGGTTCAACTCCTTCTAGTGTGGATGGTGCCGTCATCTTACATCCCTGTTTACCTTATTTTTGGACTCGCACCCTGGGGTCGAGATATCCGTAGATGATATCAACCACCAGATTTGCCAGCAGCACGTTTAAGACGACAAGGATCAGCGTGGCCTGTAAGACCGGGAAATCCCTGGCAAATACAGCGTCA
>JAFDHD010000005.1 GCA_019308995.1 Deltaproteobacteria bacterium
TGGTGCAACACCTGCATCCTTCCGAAAGACTCGATACCCAAAGGAGTTATCTGGGGTGAATCCCCGACCTTCAAGCCCACAAGGGTTGCTCCTCCGGGAACCGGCCCCTTCGAGGTGGTCGAGTACCAGCAGAAGCTTCAGGCGGTCTTTGCGCGGCATAAGGACTACCATATTTCCGGGTTGCCTTACCTGGATCGGGTAATCTTCAAATGCATTTCGAAAACTCAACCTCGAACCATGGCTCTTCGCGCTGGCAATCTGGATTACATTTTCGGTGTAGAATCAAATTACGCCAGCGAGCATCTTAAGGGTCATTTAGGAAAACTTGACGATCCTGAGCAGCCCCCGCCGGTTTATATCGAAAAAGATAAGATTTTCATTTGGGCCCGGCAAACCGAGTCAACGCATGCCTTATTTGCTAATAGTCATGATAAATTGGGAGATTCTCCGTTTAGGGATGTCAGAGTCCGGAAGGCCTTGGACCTTTGCATTGACCGCAAAGTGTTAACCAAAGTACTGTACGATAAACTGATGGTTCCCACGATTCAGGGTTTTGAGCCCGCCGTTTCACCATGGGGATTTGAGGATATCAAACCAAAACCACCGGACATTGAAAAGGCGAAAAAGCTGCTTGCTGAAGCAGGATATCCCAATGGCCTGGATGTGGTATTTCACATTACACCAACCTGGGGTAAACAGGACCTCATGGCCCAGATTGTTCAGCAGATGGCCAAGCCGGCCGGATTCCGCATGAAGATTGTTCCGGAGGTGGGGTTGCAGTATTGGAGTCATATCAGGGCGCGAACCTACCATATCATGGTCTATGGCCTGATGGGTGAGGACCCCATGAACTTCTACCACTACTACCTCCATACCCGCCCGGAAAAACCGTATGACGGCTATGCCTTACTTGGGGGGAAGGATAAGGTCATGGATCAACTCTTAGATGATATGGCTGGTGAAGTAGACTTCCAGAAACGAAAGGCCAAGTTCAAGAAGGTCGTCTTGAGGTGCAATGAAAAGGCCTATATCATTCCTTATGGAAATTCGGTGTCGGTCGCGGGTTGGAGCGAAAAGGTAAAAAACTTTAAGCCTCAGAATTATTATTTCCCGGAGCAGGCCTTTAGAGAAGCCTGGATCGAAAGATAACCATAACCAGCGGTTTTTTGGTTTTAAAATGGGTCAGGCCGGCCTGACCCGAGGATAAAGTTTATTGGTATTTAAAAAATGGGTTGACTTAAAAAGAGTTATGTAATAAAGAAGCATCCAATATGGTTAATAGGGTCTTAAAAGATAGGTAATTTTTTGCAGTCATAGCAGAACCACGGTTATCAGGTGCGTCTAGCAAAAGGAATTTTATAAAAATTGGTATGCATCATCCATTTCCAGTTCTTATGCCTAGCGCTCCCCCCTGGAAACCAGCTTACATAGATCACCTTAATTAAAACCCTTCTTTGTTTATGGTGTTTAGTGGTGATTTACTACACATATGGCTTTGAGGTGACGTGGAAATGAGTTTTACTCAATTCCTGATACGAAGGCTTCTATTCGTTGTACCCACTATCTTTCTGGTCACTGTCGCTGTATTTTCCATCCTTCAATTGGTTCCGGGCGACCCTGTTGACGCGTTGCTGGAAGAGGGGATGCAGGATGAGGAGATGCGGGAAATCATAATCAAGCAGTACGGTTTTGATAAGCCGATATACGTTCAATACCTTCGGTGGATGGGGAAGGTGCTACAGGGTGATCTCGGAAGTTCGATCCTGCATGCCAGGCCGGTCTCGGAGATAGTAGGCGACGCCCTTCCGCGTACGGTTTACCTTACTATTGCCGCCATGGCGATTGCATTGATCATCTCTTTTCCCCTCGGTATCTTTGCCGCGGTAAACCGCAAGTCCTGGGTGGATTATACAGCGCAAGTCACTGCATTAATCGGGTTATCCGTGCCCGGGTTCTGGGCCGCCTTGATGTTGATGCTCTATTTCGGCCTTATGTTAGGGTGGTTCCCGGTGGTGGGCTATACGCCTCCCACTGAAAATTTTACTGACTTTCTGCACCATCTGACCCTTCCGGCTTTTACTCTCGGGCTGGAGATGGTGGCTGTTCAGACCAGGATGACGCGTTCAACCATGCTGGATGAGCTGAACAAGGATTATGTCCAGACTCACCGCTCTCAAGGCCTGCCTGAGAGACAGATCATTGCGCGTTATACACTTAAAAACGCCATGATACCCACTTTGACCATTGTTTCGATTCGTTTTGCCGCGCTCCTGGGGGGTACGGTGGTTATCGAGTCTGTGTTTGCCTGGCCCGGGATCGGTCTCACGATCTATGACGGCATTATGACCAAAGATTTTCCAGTGGTTCAGGGCGGGATACTGGTGCTGGCCTTTTCATTCATCTTTATAAATCTATTGGTGGATATCGGCTACAAATGGCTGGACCCCCGTATTGTGCTTGAATAAAGAGGCGAATAAAAGATATGGATCAAGATAGAACAATATTTATGGAAACCGGCTTGAAGGGGGACGTCGCCCGACTTTTTCGGCGTTTCTGGTCATCCCTCGGCCTCCTGTCCGAGTCCCGCCTCGCCCTGGTCGGGTTAATTATTTTCACCATTGTGATGGTTATTGCCTTGATTGCCCCGTGGCTGGCTACGCACGATCCCCTCCATGGAGACTACCTTAGCATCAACGCCTCGTCAAGCCGTGCGCACTGGCTGGGTACTGATAACCTTGGGCGGGACATTTACTCCAGACTGGTGTATGGCGCCCAAAACGCCATGCTGGTGGCCTTCATCGTTGTACCCCTGGGTATGTTCGTGGGAGTCATTATAGGAGGGATCCCAGGCTATTTCGGCGGTAAGGTTGACAACATTATGATGCGTTTTACCGATGCCGCGCTCTCCTTTCCCGGTTTGATTATATTCATGGCCATTTTAGCCATACTCGGGCCGGGCCTGTGGCAGGTCATCCTGGCTTTGATCCTGGGGGGAACGCCAAGTCTGGTTCGATTCACCCGCGGCCTGGTCCTTGCGGAACGAGAAAGGGATTACGTCAAGGCCGCCAAACTGATTGGTGAGAATGACCTCCGCATACTCTTCAGACAGGTCATCCCCAATGTCTCTTCACCATTAATCGTTATGGCCACCGTCAGGCTCGGCGGGACCCTGCTGATCTTTGCCGGCTTAACTTACCTGGGCCTGGGGCCTCCACCCCCGGAACCCAGCTGGGGGCTGATGCTCAATGAAGCCCGGGACCTCATGGAAACAGCGCCCATGGTGGCCGTCTATCCAGGGCTGGCCATCTTTGTAACTGTTCTGGGCGTGAATCTTCTTGGAGATGGGCTTCGAGACGTTTTGGACCCGAGATTGTCGGAAAAATGAGTGAAAATCAGGAATTTCTCGTTGTAAAGGATCTGTGTGTCTCCTTTTATCTCAGAGCCGGTATCTTACAGGCCATTAGAGGGGTAGACTTAAATCTCAAGGCCGGAGAAACCATTGGCGTTGTGGGCGAATCCGGCTGCGGAAAGAGTGTCATGGCCAAGGCCATCATCCGCCTCAACCCCACCCCCCCGGCCAAAACCACGGGCGAGGTGTATCTGGACGGTATTGATGTCTTTTCGCTCTCAAAAGGACAGATGCGGGACGTTCGAGGGACCAAGACGTCCATGATCTTCCAGGAGCCCATGACGAGCCTTAACCCGGTCTTCAATATCGGCCAGCAGATGACTGTCGTCATGACGACGCATTTAAAGATAACAAAAGCAGAGGCCTTGGACAAGGCGATCGGACTCCTGGGAAAAGTCGGCATCCCCTCGCCCAAGGAACGCCTGAAACAGTATCCGCACGAGCTTTCAGGCGGCATGCGGCAGCGGGTCATGATGGCCATGGCCCTTTCCTGTGATCCAACCCTCTTGATCGCCGATGAACCCACCACCGCACTGGATGTGACTATTCAGGCCCAGATCTTAGACCTGCTGGCTGAGACGATAAAAACGCGCGGCATGTCTTTGATGTTGATCTCCCACGATCTGTATGTGGTCGCCGATGCCTGTGACAAAATTTGCATTATGTACGCCGGGCGGCAGGTCGAGAGGGGGCCGACCGAAGAGGTTTTTAAAAACCCGCGTCATCCTTACACCATTGGGCTGAAGGAGTCGCAGCCCGCTATTGGGGAGAAAAGAGACTACCTGAAACAGATTCCCGGAATCGTGCCTGATATGCTTCAGGTGCCATCCGGGTGCGCCTTTCACCCCCGGTGTAGTTATGCTGAAGAAATATGTAAAGGCAAAATCCCGGAACTCAAAGATGTCGCCCCGGGGCACTCAATCGCGTGTCACCTGTTTGATTAGTAAGACTGAGGATAATGGCTGAAGTCATGACCACTGATACGAAAACCGGTTTCGACCAGAACACCCCGATTCTTGAAACCAGAAACCTTTGTAAATACTTCACCGTAAGATCCAGAGGCAAAAAGGTCGCACTCAAAGCCGTAGATGAAGCGACCCTGAAAATCTATCCGGGCAAAACACTCGGCCTGGTCGGTGAAAGCGGTTCTGGTAAATCCACCATCGCCTTCACCATAGTCCAGCTTCACAAACCAACCTCAGGCGATATCCTCTTTGAAGGACAGTCCGTGGCCCACCTGAAAGCCCGAGCCTTAAAAAATTTTCGCCAACACGTCCAGATGGTCTTCCAGGACCCATACAGCTCTCTTGATCCGCGCCAGATGCTCAAGACCATCGTCGAGCGTCCCTTAAAGCTGCATACGGATCTTAATAGCGCGGCTCGTCTGGATAAGATTATCGAGATTCTGAATCAGGTTGGCCTGGACACAGGCCAGCTTTATAGATACCCTCATGAGTTTAGTGGGGGGCAGAGGCAGAGAATTGCCATGGCGCGCGCCCTGGCGGTCAATCCTCAGATGGTCGTCTGCGATGAGCCGGTCTCAGCCCTGGATGTGTCGGTCCAGGCCCAAATACTCAATCTCCTTAAAAAACTGCAGGAAGACCTTGGCCTGGCCTACCTCTTCGTTGCCCACGATCTCAACGTGGTGCGGCACATTTCTCATGAGGTCGCGGTGATCTATATGGGTTGCATTATGGAAACCGCGCCCACCGAGGAACTCTTCAATAACCCGACTCATCCTTACACTCGAGCCCTCTTAGCCTCCATGCCAGGGCTGGAGAGAAAGGATGCGAGCGTAAGATTGATCGGGGAAATCAGTTCGCCTATTGATCCACCTCCTGGATGCCGGCTCGCTTCCAGGTGCTCGGTGGCCAAAGAGGAATGCCACCGGATAACGCCAGAGTTAAAAGAAGTATCGCCCGGGCATATGGTAGCCTGCCTTTTTTAAGGCTGTTTTGAATACACGGTATTAATATCTCTTCCCAAATTACTCGCCTGCCTCTTTCCGGCTTTCCCTGTCAATGAGCCTTTTCCTCAATTCAGTCCTTAACACCTTGCCAATGGGACTTTTAGGCAAAGCGTCCACAAATTCTATATATTTTGGTTTTTTAAAACTTGCCAGATTCTTCTTTGAAAACTCGATAACCTCCTCCGCCGTCATCTGCTCCTCATTTTTTAATACCACGGCCGCACAAACCTTCTCGCCCCAAACCTTATCCGGCGCACCATAAACCGCGACCTCCACAATCTTGGGATGGCGATAGAGAATATCCTCAACTTCCTTGGGATAAATGTTTTCCCCGCCGCTGATGATCATGTTTTTCTTTCTTTCAACAATATACAGAAACCCGTCCTCGTCAAATCGGCCGAGGTCCTCAGTGTAAAGCCAGCCGCCTCGAAGCGCTTCAGCCGTTTTTAGAGGATCCTTGTAATATTCCTGCATGACGTTAGGGCCGCGCACAATGATCTCTCCAACCTCCCCCGGGGCGACATCGCCGCCTTGCTCGTCCACAACGCGCACCTGGATGGAAACCGGCGGCAGACCGACGGAGTAAGGCTTTGATGCGGTGTACTCTTCCGAGCGGGATGTCGTACCGCCGCAAGTCTCGGTCATGCCGTAATTTTCAATAATACCTGCCTTTGAGAAAACCTTTTTCAGTTTGTTTCTCGTCTCATCGGGCATCACCTCGGAACCGGACATAAGATATCTCACCGAGCTCACGTCATAGCGATCAATATCTGGTTGCTGAAGAATCATATTGTAAACGGTGGGGGGATTCCCAAGTCGGTTGACCTTCTCCTTATGGATGAATTCAAGCATCTTTTGCGGGTCGAACTCCTTGAGAATAATGAGGGCAGTTCCATTAAAGATGTTACCGGTAAGGTTGGCAATAGAACCGGCGTGAAAGAGCGGATAGACCGTCAGCGACTTCATATCAGGCTCATCTTTCCTCCCGGCGGCGGCGTTTATGTTCATCCAGACCCAGTTCTTATGCGTGGCCACCACTCCTTTTGGCTTGCCCGTGGTCCCGGCGGTATACAAAATGGTGGCTATCTCATCTTCTTTGACTTCTCCTGGCGGCTCCTTGGTGGATTGTCCCGGTAATTTGGCCTCTAAGTCCATGAAACCCTGGGAGGGATTCCTCCCAAAAGAAATGAGCCTCTTGACCTTTTTGATTTGAGGTTTTATCTGGTTGATGACATCCTCGAATCTATTCAGAAACAGAATGGTGGAGGCGTCGGAATGATCAATAATATAGATGAGTTCTGCTGGCGATAATCGAATGTTCAATGGGACAAGGACGGCCCCCATCCGCCAGACGGCATAAATGGACTCTACAAGCTCCATGCAGTTGGTGGCAAGGATTGCGACATGATCGCCCCTCTTTACCCCCAGGGCCAGCAGGGCGTTGGCTCTCTGGTTTGCGCGATCATTAAGCTGAGAAAAGGTAGCTCGCGCGTCCTCGAAAATAATTGCCTCATTATGAGCAAACTTGCTGGCATTCGTACTCAGAATGGAACTGAGCGTCATTTCCATGATCTAACCTCCGTTTTTATTTTCTCAATGATATTTTCTTTTTGTTTTCACAGGCCGGGTTTAGCATTAAAGACCCTGTTGCTTCTTGCGTTTTCGTTGAATCTTTTACTCATTCATGAGATACATAATAGACATGATCAATAAGACTCTTAATACTCTGATAAGGCGCTGTCTAAATAAATAGTGGGCTACCTGACCATTGTCAATTAAATTTACCTCTCGATTTGAAGAAAGTTGACTTTAATACTGGATTTTAAGAGCATTGTCTTGTTTCAACTAGGGTTTTACCAGGAGGCGGTTACCCTTATTGATAAAATATGGTAATAATCAGAAACAAAGATTCTGTGCCTGTATTTTGGCGGTCAGAGCTACATAATTTCAACGATCAGAAGTGAGGCGAATCATGAATCTGAGTGAAATCTACGAGAAAGGCGCAAGTATTATTAATGAGCAGGACTACGGCCTTTTGCTTGAAGGGGTGGAGACAGGATTTGTTCTAACCAATAACCGACGGGTCATGGATCGTTACACCTTCAGGCAGATGGTAATTGACGCCTTTGAAGCTTCCACAAGGTGTCAGGTTCTGGGAGTGGAACTGGCCACGCCGGTGATCATGTCGGCCATAACCATGCCCATCCCGGCCATTGCTGCTGACGGTCTCATGAAGGTGGCCCTGGGCCTCAAGGAAGCCGGTTCCCTGATGTGGACCGGCACCCCTGTCCCCGGAAACCTGAAGGAGCTCGCCGCGACCGGCGTTCCCTTCGCCTCCACGGTTAAACCTTTCAAGGATCGAAAAAGGGTTTTTCAGGAGCTGGAACGTGTCCAGGATGCAGGCGTCACCTGGGCCGGTATCGAAATTGACGTTGGTTATGGAACCAAGATCAAGGACAGGGCCATTGTCTCTGACTGCGCGCCGCTATCTCTGACTGAACTGAAAGAGATCAGAAGAGCTGTTTCCGGAATCCTTGTATTCAAGGGCGTGCTGAGCCGTGCCGACGCCTCCAAGGCCATTGAAGCCGGCGCAGACGGAATCGTGGTCTCCAACCATGGGGCCCATACCCTTGACTACCTCCCTCACCCGTTCCAGGTCATGGATGAAATCATGGAGGTTGCGCAAGGAAACACGGTGGTCATGGTGGACGGCGGATTTCGGCGCGGCAGCGATGTCCTGAAGGCATTGGCCTTTGGAGCCTCCCTGGTGGGCCTGGGCAGACCGATCCTTTATGCTCTGGCCGCTGACGGCCAGGCGGGCGTCCAAAGTCTCGTCGAGGAGATTACGGCTGAACTGAAACGGATTATGAGCATGGTCGGCGCTAAAGACCCGGGCAGCGTCAGCCGTGAAACCTTGATATCTGATGGAGGAGAATGATGATTTCAAATTTAAGCAGCAGCGATAAAAGCAAGAAGTCTGTTCCGTGGGCAACCCTGCCTCTCGGACCGGCTGAACTTTATGACATGAAAGAAATTCTTGACGAAAATACTCTGGAAACTAACATTATAAAAGATGAAATTATTGAAAGCACGGCCCGGCCCGGAAAAAAGGTGCGCCTTATCCACCTGACCTTCACCAGCCAGAACTGGCATGGGTTTGTCTGGAATCATACCGCCCATATTTATGTACCGGATGATTACAAGAATAAAGGAAACGTGGGTATCATCGGAACTGCCTGCTCTTTCTGGGACGAGGATTCTGAAAGGGCGTTTATCCAGGATACAGGTCTGGGAACTGAGGCGGAATATGCCGAAGGCACTGCTCTGGACCTCGAGACACCTATTATGATCTTCCCAACTCCCCCGGAAGAAATCAATGGCATGCACGAATCAGACCTTATGGGCTACGCCATGGGCAAGGTCGTTGAGACCGGCGACATTACCTGGTATGGCTACCACGCCATAGCCAAGTCCTATCTTCGGGCCATCACCCTTCTGCATTCCCTTCCAGACATACAGGCCAAGCGGGCGGTTCTTTTTGGCTGTTCCAAGAGAGGCAATGCGGTCTGTGTTGCCACGGGAGTGGACCCGGAGCGAGTGGCCGGGGTTATGCCCACCTGTTATCCAGGCGGGAATCACCTGTACATGATCGCCATGAAGTTTGCTCAGCTTGGTCCGGATATAGGCGGACCCTTTGAAGAAAGGGAAGGGCCCGGATACCAGCCTGCGTCAGTATTACTCCGCGCAATGAACACACCTCTGGGATTTCTATTGCTGCTGTATTTCGACCCTTATCTCTGGCGGGACAAAATCAAAGCCTCTTATATGCTGGCTCTAGGAACCAATGACGAATTTTACGGCCTGGGTACGCCTAACGAAATGATCAATCAACTTCAAGGCGATAAGGCCTTTCTGGCTGTGGACAACCTTCCCCATACCTGGGTATCGGAAAAACATCTGGCCGCGTGGAGAACGTGGCTGGCCCATACTTTTTACAAACGAAAAATTCCAACAGTGGAAGTGGATGCTGAAACCACCTCTTCCAGATTGAACGTAAAAGCCGAGATCAAGTCTGAAACTTCGATTCAAGGAGTTAAGCTCTTTTATGCCTATAATCAGACAACAGACTGGCGCCTGACTACCTGGTTTTCTTCCCCCATGAAGGCTGAAAATGAAATTTATTATGCCCAATTAGAGTTGAAACCAGGCGAAAGCCTTGCCTATTATGTTGAAGTGGAGGACACCGGCCTGGGCGGTCCCGGATATATAAGCTCACTGGTTGAAATTATTAAATAGAATTATTTAAGGGATATACGATTCACTCTAATTTTTCTCCTGTTAAACAGGCGGAGGATCTATTCTAAAAAAGGATGAACCGGGCCATTTCAAACAAGAAAGGATGGCGAACAGGCTTGACCCCGTGTCGGTACGAACTTGACAACCAGCGCCTGCGGGCAATGAAGCAGATCGTAATACGGAACCTGCTCATTCTACTGCTCCTGCTGACCATCGCCACGGTCCCTGGATGTGCGGTCAATCCGGTGACCGGCAGGCAGGAACTGGCCCTGGTCTCAGAATCACAGGAAATTCGACTCGGTGAGGAGCATTACGGACCGAGCCGACAGATGCAGGGAGGGGACTATGTCGTTGATCCAGGGTTGAATGAGTATGTAAAAAATGTGGGACTGCGGCTGGCCGCCGTAAGCGACCGTCCGAAACTGCCTTATGATTTCGTGGTCTTGAACAACTCCGTGCCCAATGCCTGGGCCTTACCCGGAGGTAAGGTCGCTATTAACCGCGGGTTGTTGCTGGAACTTAAAAACGAGGCCGAACTGGCGGCCGTTTTGGGACATGAGATCGTTCATGCCGCGGCTCGACACGGCGCCAAAAGCATAGAGCGCGGTATGCTCATGCAAGGCGCTATCCTGACGGCCGGTATTGCGGTTCGAGACAGCGAGTACGTGAATTTCGTGATTGGCGGCGCTCAGATTGCCGCGGGTCTGATCCAGCAGAAGTACAGCCGGAGCGCGGAACGCGAGGCCGATTACTACGGCATGTTATACATGTCTCGAGCGGGATATAATCCGCAAGCGGCAGTTGACTTGCAGGAACTATTCGTTCGTTTATCAAAAAGTCGAGACCCTAACTGGCTCGCAGGCCTGTTCGCCAGCCATCCCCCCTCCAAGGAACGCGTCGAGGCCAACCGCGCCACCGCCCTCAGCCTGCCTTCCAGGGGAAAATTAGGCGCCGAAATCTACCAACGCAAGATCGCTCACCTGCACAAGACCAGGGAGGCTTACCAGGCTCACGACAAGGGACGGCAGACGCTGAGCAAAGGAAAAATAGGGCCAGCCCTGACCCTGATACAAAAGGCCATCAAGATTGAACCCAGAGAGGCGACTTTTTATGCCTTGCGCGGGGATGTGCGTTTCAAACAAGGCCGATATCAGGATGCCTTGAAAAACTATAACCAGGCCTTGAACTTAAACAATCAATTCTTCTACTTTTTCCTCCAGCGAGGTTTAACAAAGACCAGGCTGGGTGATCGTCCGGGAGCACGCCGCGACCTGGAAAGCAGTAAGCGCCTGCTGCCCACAGCCACAGCTTATAACGCCCTGGGCAATCTCTACCTGGCTGACGGGGATCGGCAAAAGGCGAAGCAGTATTTCAAGACCGTGGCCGGATCTAAATCCGAACCAGGCAGGCAGGCGCTGCGCTCACTCATCCGGCTGGACCTTCCAGAAAATCCCAGCCTTTACCTCAAGGTGCGGACCGGCTTAAGCAGCAGGCGTTACCTAATTGCTCAAATCTCCAATCCAACCCCAGTGCCGGTCAGGAACATACAACTTACGATCCGATACCGCGACAGCCGCGGCCAGCTGCGTGTGAGTACGAGAACAATTCAAGGGATCATCGCACCGGGCCGGGTCGTACAAGTTTCACTGGGAGTGGGGCCAATCAAAGACACTGCCGCCTTACGTGACGTCTGGGTCAGGGTGGTCCGCGCCCAGGTGGCAGAGTGATGTTTAGAGATTCAAAAGGAAACGGAATTTTACTTACGAAAGAAAACTGCTCTTGCGGAAAGCCGAGTTAGCCTGCTATTAACTATAATGGCCAAATAAATCTAATAAAATGCTTAGGAGGATTCAATGGCTAGTTTTACAAATCGTATGATTCGGGCCGCCAGATTAGACGTTAACCTGTATGAAGAGGTTGAGGCTGACAGGGGTGCGCTGCGACAGGCCGTGGGTGTCGTTGTTCTGGCCAGCATAGCAGCCGGTATTGGAAGCATTGAAACAGCAGGGTTCAAAGGCATCATTGGAGGGACCATCGGGGCCCTGATTGGGTGGTTTATCTGGGCCTACATAACATATTTTATTGGCACGAAACTTCTTCCTGAACCCCAGACCGAGGCAAATCCCGGTGAACTGCTGCGAACGATCGGCTTTTCGAGCTCCCCTGGGTTGCTCCGAATATTTGGCATCATCCCAGGTCTCAACGCGATCATTTTTTTCATCACCTCCATCTGGATGCTGATCGCAATGGTTATCGCAGTGAGACAGGCACTAGATTACAAGAGCACCCGGCGCGCCGTAGGGGTTTGCATTATCGGCTGGATTATTCAAGGCATAATTCTCTGGATATTACTCTCTATTTTTGGAGGGTTCGGAGGACCAGCCTGAGGCTTTGCGTTGAGTCTAGGATCGGTTTGGCCGGCTTATGTCTTCAGCGGCTAAAGTTTTAAGGAAATCTTCGGCCTCGTCAGGCTTCATTCGATTTATGACATACAAGGCAAAACCTTTCCCGCCTAACTCCTGGACTATTTTACGCGCCCCTTCAGCGGTGACATAAACCTGGCAGCGCTTGCCGCCGTCTATGATGCGCTTGAGCAGGTCGAGCCACTTCTCGACTTCCGGCTGCCCGGCTCCTGGTATCCACTGAATCCCGGCCAGGTTTTCCATGGCGAGTAACATATCCAGGTGAGGAATCTGTCCCTTGCCATCAAGGTGATAAAAGGCATGATCCATGATTTCAAAACAGGCGTTCAGATCAGGGAGCACAAAACTTTCGAACATCTCGGGTGAGATCATATAGCAAAAATCACTCTGGTGCATGCAGGTCCGCTTGGGTGACCAGACAGCAGCCCAATTGCAGGTCCCTCGGCCGCCCTTTTCAATGATGGCATTGAGTTCATTATAGTAACGTATCCAGGCCGTGGTGATCTCTTTTGACAGTCGCATCACCTCGTCCGGCGCATCGTACAAATCATATAAAAGCTGGTTGGTTGTGCGAAAGGAGGCCAGAATATCGAGATTGCCTCCTATGTCCGTGTGGGCCACGGCGACTTTATCGCCCCATCGTTCCACCGCGCCGCGGGTTAGACTCAAGACTCGCTGCCACCAGATGTTGTCGGCATCATAAGCCAGATGTAACTTTTCTATAGGCACCTGCTGTGGAGCATCAAACCAGATAGTATGCTGATCTGGCATGCTGTGAACATTCGCGCCCAGGAAACCGGCGGCAATGCCCGGGCCGTGATTGTAAAAAAATTTGGGCCAGGCGTCCCCGTAATAATAAGCCTTCTCCATTTGCTCTTGAAAAATATCAAGCACCTCATTAACGGGCAGCTCCAGCATCCATTCTCTCGTATATATCTTCCTGGAGCCAAAAATCAGGGGATTGAACGTTTCCATCATGATCATCGGTCGGTTAAGTTCGCCCGCCCACCATACCGTCCAATCGCGTTCAATGCGCTCCCAGTCCTCTACAGTGAATTTGAGGTTAATGCTCATTGATACTTAAAGCCTCCTGATTGGCCGGTCTTGCTCTAGAAAAAGGAGACACCTAAAAAGGCTTGGTTGATGCGGTGTCTTGTATCGGGTATGAATGACGAATAAGCGTGCGTCCCGTCAGCTATATGTGCCCAGCGTGTCCACCAGATGGCGGATCAAACGAAAATTTTCAACCTGAGCGCCGCGCGGCGTGACATCTGCGCTTCCTAACAAAACGCCCCTGAACGGTTTGATACGTTTGATCAGGCCCGATATTTCAGCCTTCACAAAATCCGTATCCTGGCTGATAAAGGTGGTTGGGTCAATACCGCCAATGACCGTCTTTTCTGAAAGATTGGCCGCGGCTATATCTAAGGGAAAATCGCCGGTGGGAGGCGGAGGGACATAGGTTGATAAAGATACATGCTTCCAATCGGCTCTAATTTGCTAAGCCAATTAGCTCTTTAACCTTCTTAACGGCGCTTGCAGCGTCAGGGGCATAGCCATCAGCACCGATCTGCTCCGTATAAGCTGCCGTTACCGGAGCTCCACCAAACACCACCTTGACATGCTCATGCAAACCCGCATCGTTCAGCGCCTGTATAACTTCCGCGGCAGAAGGCATGGTGGTGGTCAACAAGGCCGACATCCCCAGGATCTGGGGCTCTTCCCGCCTGACCGCCTCCAAGAAATCTTCCACTGAAACATCCGTTCCCAGGTCAACAATCTCAAAGCCGGCTCCTTCCAGCATCAGCCCCACTAAATTTTTTCCGATGTCGTGAAGATCACCTTTTAGCGTACCCAATACCACTTTACCGGTGGGTTCTATGCCGGTTTCGGCTAACAGCGGTCTCAAGATCCCGATTCCGGTTTTCATTGCCCGGGCTGATATCAGCATTTCAGGAACGAAAAAATCTCCGGCCTCAAAGCGTTTTCCAACTTCATCCATTGCTGCGATAAGGCCTTCTTTCAGAATGACTTCAGGAATTATCTCAGCCTCCAGAGCCTGCTTCACTCCATCTTCAGCACCTGGGGCATCCCCCTCAAGAACTGCTTTGTAGATTGTGTTCAGGACCATTAATACTCCCTCCCGTCAGGAATGATTTTTCATTTACCCGCTGAATATAGCAAGTGAATTTAACACAACCTTATAGCGAATTCCACTAAATCTATAATCCAAGCAAGTATTGACCATGAAAGGACATCGGTCAGGCTGAGCCAGACCAGGCGGGGGATTCAGATTAGATTTAAGAAAATGAGGGAAAGGGAAATGGTCACGCAAGAAAGCAGACCTTAAGGCAAGGCATATCTTTCAGATTCCCTTTACATCGGATATCTTACAGACGTTCATCTGGTTCATACCATTCAACTAGCGGCGGCTCAAGCTCAAGCGCTCCAATGACAATCTTTTCCAGTTTGTCATGACCTTTTATCAAAAGGATGGACCCTATTTTTTGTGCGGCTTTGTGTGCACCTTCATCCTCTGCCTTGTTGAGAAAAACAAAGCGTCTGGCCCGGGAGGGGCTGCCTTTCATGAGCCCCTGATGGTGCAGGATAATCCTGGCCACAGAATCTTCTGTGACCGGCTTTCCCGGCGGCAGACCGGTAATTTGTGAATAAAGCCGCGACCTGAAGACCCATTGATCCTCCAGGGGTTTACCCACAGCGTCCAGGCCGATCATTGCTACCACCCATCCGGAGCAGGTTGGAATCACCGGCTCGTGCGATGCGGGCGCTTTAAGAGGTTTGCGGGCGGCCCCATCGGCCTCCACCAGAATCCACCTAAACAGACCGGTTTCCCAAAGCTGGTTGATAACGTAAGGCTTGAACCCGGTCAGCTTCCCCTGGGAGGCGAGATACCCACAGGCGGCCGTGATATGAGCACACTCCAGCTTGAATTTTTTGGCCTGCTTTACAACCTCTTCGAGATCGGCCGAAATTATTATGCAGGGGGATTGCTCCTTGGATGGCTTATAAATCTTGGTGGTGGTAGTGGTGAGAACGGTCTCGCCCGCGTCCGCGAGCTCTCTGGCGAGGCGGAACATAAGCGTCGTCTTGCCACCGGCGCCGACCAGACTTATCACTCCGCCACCCTTAAGCAGCAGCTTTTCGCGAAGGGACGCCATTTACGACTCGTTGAACACCCTGAGGATGGCCTCCAGCACGCCCCCGCCAATGGCCCGCGCCTTATCTGAAATAGTGCCGCAGTAACTCACATCCCCCCTGGGGTCAATATCCCCGATTTTAAGGCCTCTGTTGACCTGCACCCCGGAGGCAATCAATCCTCGAATCACGCCGCCGATCCTGGCTCTGACTTCATTTCCGTTCACGTCACCGACGATCTCATCGGGCTCGACCTGATCACCGATTTGAGGGAACGACCTGAAGAGGCCATTTGAAGGGGCTCTCAAAACCCTCTCTGCTGAAGACCCCAGGATCTCTCCGGGCACCCCTGTATTGGATTCTGCCTGGCCGGAAAGAATAACTCGGCCGAGATTGTGACCCCGGTTGGTTTCAATAACCATATGCACATCCTGTCCCGCAGTAAAACCCGGTCCCAGACCTATCACCAAAGAGGCTTCCCTCATAGTGGTTCCAAGATTTCGTTTGGCCAGGATAGCATCAACCACCACGTCAGGACCCATTTCATCAATGGTCTCCCAGCGGGGATCAACAATAACCGGAATCTGCGTCTGTTCCCAGGCGCGGGCGATTTCTTTTACGCCCGCGGCTCTAACCGCCTCCACCCCCTCAACCGTCTTCAGCCCTTCATGAAGAGCTTCACAAAAGGAGACCTCCCTTCTCACAGCCAGGGGCCGGGGGATCTCCATCATGAAGAGTTGACGTATTCTTGCCTGGTAGAGCCGCCAGGCGACCGCGCTTGCCATCTCGCCCGCGCCCTTCAGGCCGACAATCAACTCATTTAAAGCTTTTCCAGGCTTCATATTCCCCTCTTAACATCATTTTCCAAAAGGACAGACCGGATAACGACAGTCCTGGCAATTCAAGCACAAACCACCGTGGCCCATCTCGGCGATCTCATGCCTGGTGATCTGCCTCCCGGCCAAAACCCGCGGCAGGATAAGATCATAAACCGTTGTTTCGTAGTAATAGACGCAAGCTGGTAAACCCAGAATCGGTATCTCGCCAAGAATGGCATAGAGAAACATGGCTCCAGGCAGGATGGGACTGCCGTAGCAGATGATCTTCGCTCCAGCCTCCCTGACACCCCTTCGCGTCACATCATCCGGGTCAACAGAGAGCCCTCCTGTAGCCAGGATCAGCTCACAGCCAAGTTCTTTCAATTCCAGGATGGCCTGTGAGATAGCCCTGGCATCATCAGGAACAATAATCTTTTTCATGAATTGACAGCCGTAATCAATGACTTTCCTGGCCACATACCGGTCGAATTCATCCTTGATCAGACCCTGGTAAATCTCTGAACCGGTAACCACGCCGCCAACGCGCATTTTCCGGTACGGGAGCATCTCAAGGATGGGCTTGTACCGCTCGGCCAGATTCTCAACCTTCTCGATTTTCTTACGCGAGATGGTCAGGGGAATGATCCGCGTAGCGGCAACCGTCTGATCCTTTCTGCCAGGATAGTTCGTCTTGAGGGTCGAAACGATAATATTACCCAGCTTGTTTATCCTGAGAAGCCCCGCCACATTCACTTTCAGCAAGCCGTCTTTGAGGCTGACGATATTCGATTTGCCTTCCACCGGTTCGGTCCATCTTAAGTTATGGCCGGAGATGGCGCGGGCAATACGGAGAGCCGCTTCGTCTTCATGCAGCTGACCTTCTGGGAGATCAAGCACGTAGAGGTATTTCTTTCCGAGCTTGAGCAGCTCGGGCACGTCATCCCCCGTAACAATATGCCCTTTCTTGAAACCTACTCCTTTGAATTTTCCAGGAATAATCCGGGTTATATCGTGAGCTAAAACTGTTCCGACCGCATTTTCAACCTTTATCTTTTTCATCTATTAACTCTTAAACCTCTTCAAAACCGTGATATGACGTCACTTCACTCCAGCCCTGGACATATCAAAAATTCTTCGAGGATTATAGAGAGTAAGCGCCAAAAGTAAAACACAAATTAGAAGTCAATTTGTGATTGTATTGGACAGAGTGACAGCAATAATTGTAATATTTTTTTTTGATCATTCTTTATTGTCTTTAAAGAACCAAAGGCAAATTCCCTTACAGGGCGGATAAACGGGCCGACCGAGGTTGAGGCCAGGACTTTTTTAATCGAAAAGAGAGCATGCTATTAAGCCTCAACGTCGTGGTTCTTGTCTCAACTTTGCCTTCAGGCTGTTATCCGTGCTAAAATAAATGAAGGGGAAAAGCAGAAACATTTAGTTGGAATTCCGGGCACCAAGGTAAAAACTATGACTAATAATATATTTTTACAGGTAGATAAATTTTTAAGTCGCGGCAAACGAGTCGTTCTGGCTCGAATCGTGGCCCGCAAAGGTTCGACGCCGCGTGCTATCGGTTCAAAGTGCATCATCACAGAGGATGGAACCTTGGTCGGAACGATTGGCGGCGGTTTCGTGGAGCATGTAGTTCTTGAGCAGGCAAAAGACGTTTTCCGGGAGAAAAAATCTCATATCCATCACTTTGAGCTTACCGGCGAGGACTTATCCAGGGCGGACATGCTGTGCGGAGGCGTTCTGGATGTCTACCTTGATCCAATATTTCCTGAGAATAAAGACACGATTGATTTATTCCGAACAGTAACAGAACTGATTGAAACCGGTCTGGGAGGAACCTTTTTAACCTTGGTTTCTGAGGGAGCCTCTGCTCTGGATACTGGAAACAGAATGCTCATCAAAATAGACGGTTCCACACAAGGTGAGATCCCTGAATTAATGGGGAGCCTGGAAAGGCTCAGCCTGGCTGACAAACCATCCCTAATTGAATTTCCGGAACTTGAATTTCAAGTTTTTGTGGAATCCATCGAACTCGATCCCGTGCTTCTGCTGTTTGGCGCCGGCCATGTCTCCGCTTTCGTCGCCCGCCTGGCAAAAATGGTCGGCTTTCAGGTGGTCGTGATTGACGATCGTGCCGAATACGCCAACGAGGAAAGATTTCCCCAGGCCGATGAAATTCACGTCCTTCCGTTTCCCCGGGCCTTTGAGCCTTTTCAGGTCACTCCAGACTCCTACATCACCATCCTCACCAGAGGGCATACGTCTGACAGAATCGTTCTGAAATCAGTCCTTCAGACAGACCCGGCTTATATCGGCATGATTGGCAGCCTAAAAAAACGGAACACGATATATCAGGCCCTTATGGAGGAAGGGATTCCCAGAGAAAAGCTCGACCGGGTCTGTTCGCCCATCGGAATCGAAATCAACGCCGAAACACCCGAAGAGATCGCTGTCAGTATCGTGGCGGAACTGATTAAAACCAGGGCTAAAAGAGTCGGTGAGAAAATGACGCCATCATTGGTTGTAAAATCGAAGACCTGAGGCTCGGAAAGGCGATGATTCATAAAGATCATATGATCTCGGGAGTAATCCTGGCCGCAGGTCGGTCCACCCGTATGGGCCAGGTCAAGCAGCTTTTACATTTCAGAGGCCAAACCATCCTGGGCCGGATCGTGGAAAATGCCTTTAAATCTTCCTTACAGGAGATCATCGTGGTCCTTGGCCATGCTGCTCAGCAAATCCAGCAGACCGTTGATCTTCACCGTGTGAAAGTGGTCGTAAATGAACATTATGACCTGGGGCAGAGCACATCAATTAAGGCGGGCCTGGCAGAGGTCTCGGACCAGAGCGCCGGCGTGATGTTCATTCTGGGAGATCAACCACTAATAGAGGTGAAAGTAATTGATGCGCTCATTGAAGGCTATCGCCAGGATAGAGCCTGGCTGGTGATTCCCACCTGGCGCGGCAGGCGAGGCAACCCCGTGCTTATCGCCCGCTCACTCTTCCCTCGGCTAAACACACTAATTGGGGATCCAGGGGCGAGAGTGCTTTTTGAGGAATATGCAAAGCAGATCAAGGAAATTGAGGTGGAAAACGACAGTATTCATTTTGATCTGGATACCTGGCATGACTACACTGAACTGAAAAAAAGGGAAGGCGCAACTCCGCCGAACCGGTGCGGTTAAGTTTTTCTCCCGCACTTTGATAACGAATGTCTTTAGTCACAACATTACTTATTGTGATTACTGAAAGGGCGTCGGGGACATTAATTCCTCTACCTGCTGAAGGTATTCTTAGCGCTGGCACAGGGTTGTGAAACAGAAAGTGTTTTTATAATTACTCTTGGACAAGGATCAATCAGAGCTGACAGCAATCAGAAAGGAATGCGGTATGTCGAATTTGGAGATTTGCTTTATGACTGCCACGGAGTTGTGCGACCGCATCCGCGCCAAAACCCTGTCGGCGCGGGAGGTCATGGAGGCCCATCTGGCGCAGATCGAACGGGTTAACCCCAAGGTGAACGCCATCGTTACGCTACTGCCCGATCAGGCCATGGACCAGGCCAAAAAGGCTGACGAGGCCCTGACCCGGGGCCAGGAAATCGGACCGCTGCACGGTCTGCCCATGGCGCATAAAGATCTGGTACTCACCAAAGGCATCCGCACCACCTTTGGCTCGCCGATTTACAGGGACTTTGTCCCGACTCAAGACGACCTGATCATAGAGCGGCTGAAAAAGGCCGGGACCATAGCCATGGGCAAGACCAACACGCCTGAGTTCGGGGCCGGTTCGCAAACCTATAATGAAGTCTTTGGGCAGACCCTCAACCCATACAACACCACCAAGACCTGCGGCGGCAGCAGCGGCGGGGCGGCCGCGGCCCTGGCCTGCGGCATGCTGCCTCTGGCCGATGGCAGTGACATGGGCGGCAGCCTGCGCAATCCGGCCAACTTCTGCAACGTCGTCGGGTTTCGCCCCTCTCCCGGCCGGGTGCCCATGTATCCCAGACAGGTCGGCTGGACTACCTTCTCGGTGCAGGGCCCCATGGCCCGAACGGTCGAAGATACCGCGCTCATGCTGAGCACTATCGCTGGACCTGACCCGCGCTCACCCATCGCCCTGACTGAGCCGGGCAGCCTGTTTGCCCGCTCCCTTAAACGAAATTTCAAGGGGACGCGCCTGGCCTGGAGCCGCGATCTGGGGGGACTGCCCGTGGACGGGCGCGTGACTGCGGTCATTGACGGGCAGCGAAATGTCTTTGAATCCCTGGGCTGCCAGATCGAGGATGCCGAGCCGGATTTCTCAGGCGCGGATGAGGCTTTCAAGGTCTGGCGGGCCTGGGTCGTGGAACTGGGCATGGCCCGCCTGCTGGAGACGCGCCGGGATCAAATCAAGGACACACTGATCTGGAACACCGAACAAGGCATGAAGCTGACCGGCCCCCAGATCGGGCGGGCCGAAGTCCAGCGCACCCGGCTCTATCACCGCGTGCGGGAGTTCATGGAAACCTATGAGTTCATGATCCTCCCGGTGAATCAGGTGCCTCCCTTTGACGTGAAGCAGCCTTATATCACCGAGATCAACGGCGTCAAGATGGAGACCTACATTGACTGGATGAAGTCCTGCTACTACATCACCGTGACAGGGCATCCAGCTATTTCAATGCCCTGCGGCTTCACGCCCGAGGGTCTGCCCGTGGGCGTCCAGATCGTCGGCCGCCACCAGGACGATTTCGGCGTTCTGCAATTAGCCTATGCCTTTGAACAGGCCACCGAATTCTGGAAACAGCGGCCGCCAATAGTGGAGTGATTCAACGTTTATCTCCTCGTCACCCAGAGAGGTAGATGGAGGCATCCCTTTTTCACCCCTCACCTCAATCCTCTCCCGCAAGGGCTCATCTTTACCCACAAGTTTTTCTTTGTCACTCTTTCTTACAACTCGTTGAAATTACATAATAATTTACCATGAAAAAAAATCTAGACTTTTCAAGGTAAATATGGCATACCATATTATGTGAGTGCCAGATTCGTTCATACCGAAAAAATGCAATCCTTTTACCCTAATAGTGGTAATGGATTGAATGCTAAGCCGGGTCATGCCACAGAGGATATAGCAGAATGGGCCATGCGGCAATACAAAACCCTGGACCTCCCCGACGCTCGTTTGGAAAGAAGGTGTCTTAGGACTGTATTGACTTTGGCCAACAAACCTCAAGATAGTATTAACCAAGCTTCTGAGAACTGGGCGCAAGCCAAAGGTGCCTATCGATTTATTGAAAATGATCGAGTCACATCTGAATCCCTCCAGGCACCCATTGGCGATGCGACCGCCGATGCTTGCGCCAATCAAGACACTATTATTGCGGTTCAGGATACCACCACCCTGAGCTTTGGCAGTGCACGCCAGGCTAAGGGATTGGGAACGATTAACGACTCCTCTTCCGCCAGGGGCATGTTTTATCACCCTGTTTTGGCTCTTCGAGAAGACGGCCTCGCTCTCGGCCTTCTTGATCAGCAGCACTGGTGCCGGGAACCGGAAGTCAAACATAAAGCTAAAGACAGGTACAAACGATCCATCAATGAAAAAGAAAGCGGCAAATGGCTTAAAGGTGTGGCGGCTGCTAATTTGGCCTTGAAAACCAACCTGTCTAAAGATAAGCGCCCTAAAATCATTCATGTTTTTGACCGTGAAGGTGACGTGCACGAAGTCTTCCAACTCATTGAGACGCTGCAAGACGGGGCCGTGATCCGTAGCGCCCATAACCGCCGGGTGGTCACTGACCATGGCCACGCTGATTACGCCCACGACTTGGTCCGTAAGGCTCCGCTTCTTGGTGAAATCACCATTGATGTCCCCCGAAAACCAGGCCAGAAAAAACGAAAAGCCACCCTTCAGCTTCGGGCCGTAAGAGTGACTTTGACTCCAAAAAAACACAAACATCCCGACCGTTATCCCATCACTCTGACCCTGGTTGAAGTCCGGGAGATTATACCGCCAACCAAAACCACACCTCTTCACTGGCTGTTGTGGTCCAACGAGACCGTTCATGATCTCAATGGGGCTGGACGAATCATGCATATTTACACTATGCGCTGGAAGATTGAAGACCTTTTCTTGACCCTTAAACAAGGGTGTCGGATCGAGAAAGTTCAATTTGAAACCTCGGAACGCCTGGCCAAAGTCGTCTCATTACTTGCACCCATCGCCTTACGTATCCTCCAATGCCGGGACTTGGCCCGGCTGGAACCCGAGGCACCAGGCACCGTGATTCTCAGCGAAGATGAGTGGAAAACTTTGTGGGCTTATATCCATAAAAAAACGCCTGCAGAGGGTCAATCTCCGCCAAGTTTAAGGCAAACCGTTTTATGGATCGGCCGCCTAGGGGGCCATCTGGGCCGAAAGTCAGACGGTATGCCAGGGGTAAAAACCTTATGGCTAGGCCTTAAGGACCTGACCATCATGACGATAGGGTACAAAATAGCTCAAAGCTAAAGCCAAAAATATTTTCTATTTAAATTCCTTGGTAAATCCTCTATATTCAAACACCGATATTGCTTCTATTTGCCTACTCCCTTACCCTTACATCCATTTTTTAACTCTTGTGGGTAAAGATGAGCGCAAGGGGAGGAGGGTTTTATTTGAGCATCCTTTCGAGCAAGGCTAAACCCCGCTCCAACAATCCCCGAGTTTCGCCATTCAAACCTAGGAGCGGGATTTATTCCCGCCCGAATCATTCTGCAATTGGCGCGAAGAAAATTGGAAATTATCTGCCCGGGTTGGTTTCTGGTGTCAGGGAGGCGTTTAAAAAGTGATGTATTGATAAAAGTATTGAGAAAAAGCATCAAAGGGTTAAGCGAAATCGCTTAGCCCCTTGATTTTATTTGGTCGGGGCGAGAGGATTTGAACCTCCGACTTCTTGCTCCCAAAGCAAGCGCGCTGCCAGGCTGCGCCACGCCCCGAAATTATTATTCGATTTTCCTTTGTCTAGTCCTGCAAGCGGCTGCGCACCCAGTTCTGATAGGCTTGCAGGCCCTTAACCAGCGCCCGAGTGATGGCGTCCCGGTAAGCCTGGCTCAAAAGCCTTCTTTCCTCTTCCGGATTGGTCAAGTACCCCACCTCAATCAGCACCGCCGGGCGGGCCGCGCCAGCCAGTACAGACAACGGCAGCCCCAGCACCTCCCGACTCCTGATCCGAAGCACCTCACTTAAGGCCTGGTTGACTTCACCGGCCAGCCGCCGACTGGAAATAATAAAAGGGCTCTGCGCCAGGGCCCATTCCACGGGCTGCCCCGGGGCTGGCGGTTTCAAGGATACCCGATCCGCCAGGCCCTCTTGAAGGCTGTAATCCTGAAAAAAAACTCCGAAACCGGACTGCGCCCGCTGGGCCGCCCCCCCGGCGTGGAGGGACAGGAAAAGGTGCCCCTTGACGCGATTCACCACCGCGGTCCTTTCAGCCAAACTGGGATTTTCATCCCCGGTCCGGGTCAAAAAAACCCGCACCCCAAGCTCATCTTCCAGAACCATTTTAAGCTGACGGGCAAGCGCCAGGGTCAGGCGGCTTTCCGTCAGCCCGGTGGGGCCGGTCACACCAGTGTCCTCTCCGCCGTGGCCCGGATCAATGACCACCCGTTCTACGGTTTCTGACACCTGGCCCTGAAGCCGCTCAGCCTCTTCTGCCGCTATTGGCGAAGTGGCATAACAAAAGGCCGTAAGAGCCAGGAATATCACAGAATAAACGCGCACAGTCAAACCACGACGTATGAAATCATGTCCCTCTGGCAGTGTCAAGAATTTTATCAGGCAGGGAACACGGCTTCTTGACATCCACCAGTGCCTGTGCTAGTCTTGAGAGGTCTAATCAAAGATTTCCCATTTTTTTGGAGGTATGCCGTGGCCGACGAAAATGACACGCGTTCAGGTAACGGTACAGACCTTGATGTAACTAAAATCCTGGACGAGGATGTTGATTTTGAACTGGAAGACGTCCTGGTCGAGGAGGATGAATCTGCCTTGAGCGCGGTAGTGGAACCGGCTGAGGCCGGGGCTTCTTCCGAGGAGACCGAACGCGGTCTCACCCTGGAAGACATTGTTTTTAGAGATGAATTTGAGGCTCAAGTAGAAGGGGAAGTTGATTTTGAGCTTGAGGAGGAGGCCGAAAAGGGGGAGTTGAGCTTTGACGAGGAAGTCCAAACTCCGGATACGCCCGGTTTGGAAGAAGTTGAGGAAGACCTTGATTTTGAACTGGATGAGGTCGTCGAGGAGGCTCCTGAGATGATCGGCGCCGAGGCTGAAGCTCCTTCGGAAGAGGAAGACCTTGATTTTGGACTGGAGGACATCATTAAGGAGGCTCCTGAGGCCATGGAAGCCGAACCCGAAGCTCCTTCCCTCGAAGTCGAGGAAGCGGATGTTTTTGAACCAGAAGAGTTTCCTGAAGCGGTTGCCGAACCGGCCGAGGAGATACCTGCCGCTCTCATAAGCGAGGCAGGGCCGGTGGATGAACGGTCTCCAGCGACTGAGATGGCCCGGAGGCCCGGTGGTGTGGAAGTCCCTGCCCTGGATCAGGAACGGCTGGAGGCGATCGTCAAAGAAACCGTCCGGGAGACGGTCAGCCAGGTCCTGGAAGGCATACTGCCTGGCGTGATCGAGGAGGTTGTGACCCGGGAGATTGAAAAACTGCGGGCCGAACTGGAGGAGATTTGATGCGCCTGTTTAGAGGAAGCCTGTTTTTTGTAACTAGCCCCTCTTGAGGGGCGTTTGAAAAGAATATATTCCAAGGGATTGGCCCGAGGCTGATCCCTTCTTTTTTCTGGAAGGCTGGACGCAAAGGTTTTGACTTGCCTATGTTCGGGCTTTGCGCTAATTTAGCCGGACGTTTATCAATGTGAGATACAAACGGAGTGGTACATGACGACCGAAAAACTGGATAAGGCCTACGAGCCGCAAAAGGTTGAAGAGCGGTTTTATAGATACTGGGAAGAAGGCGGATATTTTCGGGCGGATGAAAACAGTACCGAGGAGCCTTATACCATTGTCATCCCTCCGCCCAATGTAACCGGTACCCTTCATCTGGGACACGCCCTGGACAACACGCTGCAGGACATCCTGATCCGGTATCACCGCATGAAAGGGTATAACGCCCTGTGGCTGCCCGGCACGGATCATGCCGGTATTGCGACTCAGAATGTCATGGAACGCCAGCTGGTCGAGGAAGGCACCTCCCGGGAGGAGCTGGGCCGGGAAAAGTTTGCCGCCCGCATCTGGGAGTGGCGCAGGCGGTATGGAGGCATCATCATCAACCAGTTGAAACGCCTCGGTTCTTCCTGCGACTGGAGCCGGGAGCGTTTCACCATGGATGAAGGGCTTTCGGCCGCGGTGAAGGAGGTCTTTGTCAGTCTTTATGAGCAGGGCCTCATTTATCAAGGAAACCGCATCATCAACTGGTGCCCCCGCTGCCAGACCGCGCTGGCTGACATAGAAGTCGAACACGAAAACCTCAAGGCTCATCTGTATTATGTCCGCTATCCCCTGGCCGAAGGCGACGGGCATCTGGTCGTGGCCACCACGCGTCCCGAGACCCTGCTCGGGGATACTGCCGTGGCGGTCAATCCTCAGGATTCCCGATACAAAGATTTCGTGGGCCGCAAGGTTGTTCTGCCTGTATTAAAGAGGCAGATCCCTGTTATTACCGATGATTATGTGGACCTGGAGTTCGGCACCGGGGCCCTGAAGATAACCCCGGCCCATGACCCGAACGACTTCGAGATCGGGCTGAAGCATGACCTGCCTTCTGTCAGGTGTATTGACGACGTGGGCCGTATGAACGAGGAAGCCGGTCCTTATCAAGGGCAGGATCGGTTTGAATGCCGCGAAAACATCGTGGCTGACCTCGAAAAGGAAGGGCTTCTTGAAAGAATCGAAGATTATCAGCACGCCGTGGGTCACTGCTACCGCTGCAAGACAATGGTTGAGCCCACCCTTTCCAAGCAGTGGTTCGTCAAGGTCAAGCCGCTGGCTGAAAAGGCCGTGCAGGCCGTGGAACAAGGCCGCACCCGCATCATCCCGCCCAACTGGGAAAAGACTTTCTTCGACTGGATGAACAATATCAGGGACTGGTGTGTTTCGCGTCAGATCTGGTGGGGTCACCGCATCCCGGCCTACTACTGCCAGGACTGCGACGAGGTCATTGTCAGCCGCGAGCCGGTGGAAGTTTGTCCCGCCTGCCAGGGCTCGAAGATCGAACAGGATTCGGACGTCCTGGACACCTGGTTCTCGTCAGGCCTCTGGCCCTTCTCTACCCTCGGCTGGCCGGAAAAAACCAAAGACCTGGAGGTGTTTTATCCGACCACCGTCCTGGTGACCGCCTTTGATATCATTTTCTTCTGGGTGGCCAGGATGATGATGCTGGGGATTCACTTCATGGGTGATGTTCCGTTTCGAGAGGTGTACATCCATGCCTTGATCCGTGATCCTGAAGGCCAGAAGATGTCCAAATCCAAAGGCAACGTCACCGACCCTCTGGAAATTATGGAAAGATATGGCACAGACGCCTTTCGTTTCACCCTGACCGTCCTGGCGGCCAAGGGACGGGACATTCGCTTGTCTGAGGAGCGCATCGCCGGATATGCCCACTTTGTCAACAAGCTCTGGAACGCCGCCCGCTTTACCCTGATGAACCTGGAGGGCTTCAGCCCGGAGCGGCTTAAACGGCCTGTTCTGGATGAAAAGGCCCTGACCCTGGCTGACGCCTGGATCATGAGCCGGATATCCTCCATAACGGCCGAAGTCGAAGAACACCTGGCTGGTTATGATTTTGACCGGATGGCCGGCTCCCTGTACCAGTTCGTGTGGCATGAATTCTGTGACTGGTATCTGGAACTGGCCAAGCCGGTGCTTTACGGGGAGGACCCCATCGCCAGAAGGCAGACCCAGGCCGTGCTGGCTCACGCGCTCTCGGTCATCCTGCGGCTGCTCCATCCAATCATGCCTTTTATCACCGAGAGGATCTGGCAGGCCCTGCCCGGGACAGACGAAAGCATCATGATCGCTCCTTTCCCCTCCCCGCAGGCCGGTAGGCCTGACCCCGAGGCCGAGCGGCGCATGGCGCTCATTCAGGGCGTCGTTACGGCGGTCCGTAACATCCGGGGGGAGATGAACGTCCCGCCTTCACAGGAGGTTGAAGTCATCGCCATGGACGATAACCCGGAGAACCGGCAGCTCCTTAAGCAGCAAAGGGGAGACATCCTGAAACTGGTCCGAGGCAAATCCCTTGAGGTCGCCCCTCCCCAAAAAAAACCAGAAGGCGCCGCGGCCGCGGTCGCCGGGGCGGTCGAGATCTTCGTCAAGCTAAAAGGCATAATTAACCTTGAGAAAGAAGCTCGCCGCCTGCAAAAGGAACTGGAAAAGGTCGCGAAGGAGATCGCCCGGTCGGGCCAGAAGCTGGCCAATGAAGATTTTCTGGCCAAAGCTCCGGCTGAAGTCGTGACGCGGGAAAAGGAAAAGAACCGGCTTTTGAACGAAAAAAAGGAGAAGCTGGCCATGAACCTCGAACGAGTGGAAGCCCTGAGAAGGTGAGCGCCATGCCTCCCTTTTATCTCACCGAGATTATCCGCCTGGCTCTGGCTGAGGACGTGGGCAGCGGAGACCTGACCACTTCTCTGATCGTACCTCCCTCTACGCCGGCCCAAGCTGAGATCGTGGCCAAGCAAAATTTGGTGGCGGCTGGACTTGAGGCGGCGCGCCTGACTTTTGAGACAGTTGATACGGCTGTTGATTTTGACCCGCTGGTTGCAGACGGCGGTCAGGCGGTTTCAGGCCAGGTTTTGGTCCGGCTGGCTGGCCCGGCTGCTTCCATCCTGACTGCTGAGAGAGTGGCGCTCAATTTCCTGATGCATCTGTCCGGCGTGGCCACGCTGACCGCCCGGTTCGTCAATGCGGTCAAGCCGCACCGGGTTCGAATTGTAGACACCCGCAAGACCACTCCGGGATGGCGTGTCCTGGAAAAGGCGGCCGTTCGGGCCGGCGGCGGAGAAAATCACCGCCTGGGGCTCTTTGATGGAATCCTGATAAAAGATAACCACATCGCTGCCGCTGGCACCGTTACCGCCGCCGTCACCCGCGCCAAAAAAGGAGCGCCTCATACCCTGAAGGTTGAGGTCGAGGTCAGTGATCTTCCCGGCCTCGAAGAAGCCATCGCCGCTGAGGCAGACGTGGTCCTGCTGGATAACATGAACCTGGATCAGCTCCGGCAGGCAGTGACCCTCACCAAAGGTCGGGTGCTCCTGGAGGCGTCCGGCGGGATCAACCTGGAAAACGTGGCCCAGGTGGCTGCCACGGGTGTGGATATCATCTCCATCGGCGCCCTGACTCACTCCGCTCCGGCCGCGGACATGAGCCTGAAGTTTAACCTGGGGGAGGCGTGCTGAGAAAGGTTCGCCTGGTTTGATCTTATTTTTTTGTAATATGAGGCGGTAAGCAGGCGGGTGAGGCAGAAGACGGCGGGCTTACTCTGTCTGCTGGCAGAAAAAACACAAGGACGGTCGTTGTCTCACAGGAGACAACCCCGCCCTTTTGATTTGTCTTGCCGCTCGTGTGGTTTGAATTTAAATTAGTGGTGGACTGCGTGGTGGACTGGCACGTCCTCTGTTTTCCCTGCTTCCGAGACAACAATTAACGTAGTCGCCAGCACTATCCCGGCCGTCACTACAGCTGGTACCAGGGATACACCGGCAAAGGTCGCTCCGGAAGAAACCAATCCTGCCGCAGCCATTGACATGCTTGGCACTAAAATTAACAGCCCAACAAGAAGCACCATCAGTGGTATTCTGACTTTCCGCATATCTCTTCCCCCCTTATATTTGATTACATCATATATAACTTTTTTCCCAAGTGTCAATGTTTTTTTTTAAAAATGCATTTTTTTTGATTTAAAGGGTTTCAAGGTTTGTTTCTCTCTCGTGAGCGATGGTCGAATGCGGGGTGGGCCCATAGTCATGGCCCGGCCAGACAACCGTATCCCCGGGTAAAGTATACAGTTTTTCTTTAATGGACTGAAGCAGCAGGAACAACGACCCGCCGCCAAGGTCCGTCCGGCCGATGCCTCCGACAAAGAGCGTGTCCCCGGTGAAAACATGGCCCTCGGTGTAAAGGCAGATGCCGCCCATGGTATGCCCAGGGGTATGAAGCACCTTGAGTGATTGTTCGCCGATATGAATCACGTCTCCGTCCTTCAGCAGCCGATCAGGCGACGGGGACCCTCTTCCGCCCATTAATCTGGATACGGCCCGGTTCAGAAACTTTTCCAGCCGTTTCGCCTCCAATTCATGGATGAGAAGTTCGGCGTTGGTGGCGGCAATTATTTGAGCGTTGCCGCCTATATGGTCAGTATGACCGTGCGTATTGATGACGTAGGTCACCGAAAGGCCGAGGGTTTCCGTCTCTTTCAGGATTTTTTTCGCTTCAGCCGCAGGGTCTACCAAGGCGCAGGTACCCGAGGCTTCATCCCCGATAATATAGCAAAGGGTAGCCATCGGGCCCACGCGAATCTGCCTTATTTTTATCACCTGGGAGCCTCCTCGGCCTGATTGGTGTGGAGTTTTGAAAAAGCGCCCTAAAAAAATATTTTATCATATTTTCATGGCCGGGGAAGCCATTGGCTCAAAAGGTTTGCCTCAGGACCTGCCGGCGCGGTATGAGAGGAGGGAAAAGATTTGCTTTTCAGGGTTAAATACTTTAATTTTGATGCTCTCAATTCTTTCAACGCCGCGCCTGGGCCGCCTGCAAATAAGGGTTCCCTGCCAGCCAGGCTCCTGAGGAGAAAAAAAGTGAACTTAAAGCAACGACTCGGCGGGAAGGCCCTTGAACTGGATTTTGAAGATGTTGGTTTTACGAGCGCAGAGCCTCTGGATGTGTATATTCAGGAGATTGAGTCCCGGCCGGAGATGTATAACTGGGTCATGAGGGAAGATTTTGACCTGAAGCGCGGCGCGGCGCTTTCTCAAAAACATCCCTGGGCCAGGTCCCTGGTGGTCCTGATTAGAAACTACCATCATCGCCGGTTCCCTCTTCAACTCATCGGGAAGATCGGCCGCTGCTACCAGGTGGATGAGCGGAGGGAGAGAGGCGCGGAATACCGGCGCCTGGTTGACTACTTTGCCTTTTTGGAGAAGCAAGGCATCCGTTTTTGCTTCGACGATGAGACGCCTGCCCGCATGTCGGCCGCTAGGGCCGGATTGGTGACTTATGGCAAGAATTGCTTTATCTTTGCCAAAAAAACCATGCTGGGCGCTTCATGGCTGGAAAGCATCCCCATCTTGCTGGACGCAGAGATCGAACCCGATCAGCCGTCCATTGAGCTTGGATGCCCTAGCTGGTGCAAGAATGCCTGTATTGCGGCCTGTCCCACCGGCGCCCTTTACGCGCCGAAAAAGATGAACCCTTTGCGGTGCATCGCCTTCAATACTTACTACGGGTCCGGGATCACGCCCATGGACTTGAGGGAACCCATGGGCACCTGTGTGTATGGGTGTGATCGCTGCCAGGAAGTTTGTCCGCGGAACCAATCCTGGATGAATCAGGACCTGCCGAAAAATCAAGAACTATCGGACAGGGCCGCTGACTTTCAGCTCGACACTCTCCTGAGGATGGACCAGGAACACTATGTCAATAAAGTCTGGCCGCTCGTCTTCTATATCTCCCGGAAAAATATCGCCAAATGGCAGATGAACGCTGCGCGCGCCCTGGGGAACCTGGGTGCGCGGATGTACGTCCCCATCCCGGTTGAAAGCCTGAACGAAAATCAGTACGAAACGATTCGGGGAATGTGCGCCTGGGCCCTGGGCAAGCTCGGCGGCAGCCAAGCCAAGGCGGCTTTGGAATCCCGCCTGCCAGGGGAGGCAGACCTGGTCCGGGAAGAGATCAACCTCGCCCTGAATAAAATGACATGAAAGTCCTCCGGGTTACGGGCCGGAGTTGAGCACGGCGTCACACCGTCCCAGGAGCCTTGCACCAGGATGCAGGGCTCAAAAAAGTTATAAAATCTAGGGACTTGACCGCCGGGCTGCCGCATGCTGCATCGGGCAGAGTCCTTCCGCCATTCCGGGCAGATAAATTGAACGATCTGCTGGCCCACCGCGGGATGAAGCCGGGTTGTATATAATTCCATTATCCATTATAATACATTATTCTCTGAAGGAAGGTTGTCACTCTCACCAAAAAAAAGAAAGACTTGCAGCAATTTTCACCCATCAGGCGGCAGGGCCTTGAAGCCCGAAGCAGCGATAGAGGAGAGGAGATGAAGGCTTATCGTTTTCACGCCCTCATTTGTGGGTGCACCACATGTCGCTCCCTGGGGAGTCTTGAGGTCAAGAAGGCCCTTGAGGCTGAATTGGCCAAACAAGGGCTTGCCGAGGAGGTCAAGGTTGGGGAAGTTGGTTGTATTGGCTACTGCACCGCCTCCCCCATCATGCTCGTTTACCCTGGAGGGCTGTATTACCAGAAGCTGACCCCTGAAGACATCCCTGAATTGGTTAGTGAACACTTTCTTAAGGGCCGGCCTGTAGAACGCTTCTTTTATCAGGAACCGAAAAAGAAGGAATTCATTCCGGAGTTGGCCAAGATCCCCTTTTTCGCCAACCAGCGCCTCGTGGTCTTGCGCAACCGGGGCCTTATCAATACCGACCGGATTGATGAATATATCGCTCAGGACGGGTACGCCGCGGCAGGCAAAGCCCTCCTGGAGATGACCCCCCAGGAAATCATCGAAGAAATCAAGGCCTCCGGCCTCAGGGAACGCGACGGGACCGGGTACCCCACCGGTTTGAAGCTGGAGTTCGGTTACAAGTCCAACCCGGAAGTCAAGTATATCGTTTGCACCGCCGGCGAGGGTGATCTTGGGGCCTTCATGGATCGCTCGATTCTGGAATCCAACCCGCATGCCATCATCGAAGGCCTGATCATCGCCGCCAGGGCCGTGGGCGCTCATCATGGTTATATTTATTGCCAGGAGGAATATTCCATGGCCATTGCCAGGCTCAACATCGCCATGGCCCAGGCCACTGATTACGGACTTCTGGGCGAGGACATCCTGGAGTCTGGCTATGATTTTGACCTCCAGGTCCGGGAAGGCGCGGGCATCTTTTTAAGCTCCGAGGAGTCGGCCATGATCGCCTTGATCGAGGGCCGATCCGAGATGACTCAGCCGGAAACGCCCACCCTCTCGGAGTCAGATATTCTCGGCCATCCCACCATCACCAGCAATGTGGAGACTTATGCCAATTTGCCTCCGGTGATTCGGCGCGGTTCGGAGTGGTTCGCATCCATTGGCACGGAAAAGAGCAAGGGGACCAAGGTCTTTGCCTTGACCGGCGATGTTTTTCACAAGGGTCTGGTTGAGGTGCCCATGGGCACGAAGCTCAAGACCCTGATTTACAACATCGGCGGAGGCATCCCCAGACAGAGGAAGCTCAAAGCCGTCCAGCTCGGCGGGCCCTCGAGCGGCTGCATCCCGGCCGAGCTTCTTGACCTGCCGTGCGACTACGAATCCGTGACTGAGGTTGGCGCCATCATGGGCGCGGGCGGGCTGATTGTCATGGACGATGACACCTGCATGGTGGATCTGGCCCGGTTTTATATGGAGCACGTTCAGAGGAAGTCCGATGATAAATGTCCTCTCTGCCAGGAAGGCACCAGGCGGATGCTTGAAATCCTGGAAAAAATCTGCCAGGGCCAGGGCGAGGTCGAAGACCTCAACACCCTTGAGTCCCTGAGTATCGCTGTCAGAAGGTGCGCTACCTGCGTCCAGGGTAAAATCGGACTCAACCCCGTGTATTCCACGCTCAAATACTTCCGGGACGAGTACATGACGCACATCCTTGAGAAGCGCTGCCCGGCCAAACGCTGCCAGAACTTGGTGGAGTTCGTGGTTGATGAGGAAAGGTGCAGGCAGTGCGGGGCCTGTTATCCGGTCTGTCCGATGGGAGCCGTGGCCTGGGAGGAAGGTCAGCCGGCGCGCATTGACCGTGATAAGTGCACCCGGTGCCTGGCCTGCATATCCGCTTGTGAGTTTTACGCCATTGACTAATCTAGTTTCATCCTTTATTCTTGAAATGGATGGCCGAAGAAATCGTGAAGGCCATCGTCAGCGTGCCAGTCGGGCTGCGGGCGAGCTGAGGTCCCGGATTCAACCCGGACCTAGGTCTGATGAAGATGAGTTGCTTGTGGAGCTGGCTCTGATCCGGTCGTTGAAAAGAAAATAGCTAAGGAGATCACAGGCCTCTTTGAAGACTGTCTTCTGACCCATATGACCGGTGAGACAGCCTCTGAGGCGGATAAAGACGTGTTACGATCTAACAATGCCAGCCTTTCAGTTATCGTAACACTCCCTCCTTTAGGAAGGAGTTCGAGCAATTCCTCATAAAATTGGTGTTTATGTCTGCCATTGCGGCACAAATATCGCAAGTAAGGTTGACTGCGCCGAAGTGGCGCGGTTCGCCTCAGGTTTAAAAAATGTCGTCATCGCCCGGGACTACCAGTTCATGTGCTCGGACCCCGGTCAGGACATGATCATAAGTGATATTAATGAGCTGGGCCTGAACCGCGTCGTGGTCGCCTCCTGCTCGCCCCAACTTCATGAGAAGACCTTCCAGAACGCCTGCCAGAACGCCGGACTCAACCCTTATCTGTTTCAGATGGCCTGCATTCGGGAGCATTGTTCCTGGGTGATCGAGGATCCGGTTGAGGCCACCGAAAAGGCCATGCACCTCGTGACCGCCGCGGTGAATCGGGTTGATCAGCACCATGAGCTGTTTGCCCCGGAGATTCAGGTGCGTCCGGGAATCATGGTGGTCGGGGCGGGCATCGCCGGTATTCAGGCGGCGCTGGATATCGCCGATGCCAGGCAGAAGGTCTATCTGGTGGAAAAGGCCCCGTCCATCGGCGGGCATATGGCCCAGTTCGACAAGACTTTTCCGACCCTGGACTGTGCGGCCTGCATTTCCACGCCCAAGATGGTGGCCGTGGCTCAAAACCCGTATATTGAAATGCTCACCTACAGCGAGGTCATCGAGGTCACGGGATACATCGGCGATTACCTGGTGAAAGTTCGCCGCAAGCCCCGCTATGTCAATGATGATGTCTGTACAGGATGCGGCTTGTGTATTGACAAGTGCCCGGTCAAGGTGCCCAGTGAGTTTGACGAGCTGCTGGGGACGCGCAAGGCGATTTACCGGTATACGCCTCAGTCGGTGCCGCTAACGCCTGTCATTGACCCTGAGCATTGCCGTTACTTAACCAAAGGCAAGGGCCGGGTTTGCGAGCAGCTTTGCCCCGCGCAGGCCATTGATTTCACCCAGGAAGAAACAGAACTGACTATCCCGGTGGGGTCCATTATCCTGGCCACCGGTTATGACCTCTTCGACCCGACTCCCTTATGGCAGTATGGTTTCAACCGCTTTGACGAAGTCTATACCGGCCTGCAGTTTGAGCGCCTGAACAGCCCCGTCGGCCCCTCCGGCGGGGAAATCATCATGAAAAACGGGAACCCTCCAGAGGGCGTGGCCATCCTGCACTGCGTTGGCAGCCGCGATCAGAATTACCACGAATATTGCTCTCGAGTTTGCTGCATGTACGCTCTCAAGTATGCTCACCTCCTCCGGGAAAAGGTCGGTCCGGACGTGCCGATTTATAATTTCTACATTGACCTGCGCTGCTTTGGCAAAGGCTACGAGGAATTTTACCACCGCGTCCAGGAAAAGGGGATCGTCTTCATCAGGGGACGTCCGGCCCAAGTCACCGATCAGGCGCTGACGCCTGAAGAAGAAGGCAAGCTCATCGTCATCTCAGAAGATACCCTGCTTGGAGAAATGCTGCGCGTTCCGGTGGACATGGTTATCTTATGTACCGCCATGGAACCGTCTCGGGAGGCGGCCGAAACGGCACGAATCTTCGGCGTCAGCCAGGGGCAGGATGGATTCTTCCTGGAAGAGCACCCCAAGCTGGGGCCGATCACCACCACCACTGATGGTATCTTCCTGGCCGGCGCCTGTCAGGGACCCAAAGATATTCCAGACTCCGTCTCGCACGCTTCCGGCGCCGCGGCCAAGGCCCTGGCCCTTGCCACCCGAGGCACGGTCACCGTCTCTCCGGCCACGGCCTGGATAGACCCGGACATCTGCTCCGGCTGCCTGACATGCCGGGAGCTTTGCGTTTACTCGGCCATTGAATTCGACGAGTACAGGGGTGTGTGCGTCGTCAATGAGACGGTCTGCAAGGGATGCGGAAGCTGTGCCGCCTTCTGCCCCAGTAACGCGGCCCAGATCAAGCATTTTACCGAAAAGCAGATTTTCGCCGAGATTGAGGGGCTCCTGGACAGGGTCTCGTCACAATCGGCTTGAAACATCCATGGAACGCGCCGCTATCGAAGGCAGGTTAAAGGAGGGAACCATCGCTGAATTTGAGCCGACAATCATCGCCTTTGTCTGTAACTGGTGCACTTACACCGCGGCCGATTTGGCCGGTACCTCGCGCATGACCCAGCCGGGCAACGTCCGTCTGATCCGTGTCAACTGCACCGGCATGGTGGACCCTAAATACGTCATCAAGGCTTTGCTGGCCGGGGCCGACGCCGTCCTGATCAGCGGATGTCATCCCGGCGACTGCCATTACGTCAATGGCAACTACAAGGCGCGCAGACGGGTCAAACTGCTTCAGGAAATACTGAGCAGATTCGGCATCGAAAAAAACAGGGTCAAAATGACATGGATTGGCGCCAGCGAGGGTAACATATTCGCCGACACAGTCAAGTCACTCGTCACGGAAGTCAAAACGCTAGGACCAAACCAGGCCCGGAACCTCATGATCTGATGAACATCCGCGCTCATTCACCTCTACCTCGGAGAAAAGTTCGATGGCAAAGATGGCCAAAATCGCGGTCAAAGACCGCAACCCCGTATCCTCGCTTCAGGAATTTCTAAAAAAGCTGCTCCACGATGAAGAAATAGCAGCCATCCTGGTCCCCCAGCATCTGCCGCTCAAAAATACGATCATGCCCATGCTGGTGACCGACCCTGGCAAACTCGACCAGGCCGACCCCCTGGCGCCTGTCTTTCCAATCAACGCCGCCAAAATACTCACCAGACTGACCAGCGCGCCTCTCGAACGGAAGCTGGCCGCGGTCCTTCGTCCGTGCGAAATCCGGGCTTTCATCGAACTAACCAAGCTCAACCAGGGAAACATGAATGAGGTGCTTATCATCGGGCTGGACTGCCTCGGGGCATATGAAAACGATGATTACTCCCGATTCGTCGCGGCCAGCGAAAACGACGGCCTCAAAGCGAGCTTGAGGTTTTTCCGGAACATTCGCGCCGGCCAAGGCACGGCCGAGCAGGACTTCAATATCGCCAGAGCGTGTCAGGCCTGCGAACGCCCGTCCCCGGACAAGGCAGACCTGGCCGTCGGTCTGATCGGGGTGAACATGGAAGACTGGCTGCCGGTCACGGCCAACACCGCCTGGGGCGAGGAAATCCTGAACAGGCTCGACCTGCCCGAAGCTGAAAAGCCGGAGGAACATGAGCGGGCCTTAGCCGAACTCGTTCAGGAGCGCCTGGCTTTTCGGGATAAGATGTTTGAGGAGACCCGCCAGGAAACGTCGAGTCTGGAGAAGCTGACAGAGTACCTCGCCGGGTGCGTCAACTGTTACAACTGTCGGGTCGCCTGCCCGGTTTGCTACTGCCGGGAGTGCGTCTTTCTCACCGATGTCTTTGACCACAAGCCCTGGCAGTATCTCGGATGGGCCGAGAGAAAAGGCGCGCTCAAGATGCCCACGGACACGCTTTTTTATCATCTGACCCGGCTGACTCACATAAGCCTGACCTGTGTCGGCTGCGGGCAGTGCTCCCGGGCCTGCCCAAACCATATCCCGGTCATGGAGCTCTTTCGGTTGATCGCCGCCGACGTCCAGGAAGCCTTTGGATACGAACCCGGGCGCGATCCGGACGAACCGCAGCCCCTGTCTGTTTTCAAGGAGGACGAATTTGGGGATGTCACAAAAGAAGCAGACTGACGGTCAGGACAGAGGTATGAGAAGATGAATTATACCGCTTTGGTCGTCGGTGCGGGCGTGGCCGGCGTTCGGGCCGCTCTGGACCTGGCTGAAGCCGGAAACAAGGTGGCGCTTATTGATAAGAGCCAGGGTCTGGGAGGCGTGCTGATCCAGCTGGACCGGCAGTTCCCCAGCGACCGCTGCGGCATGTGCCAGATGCTCCCCCTCGTGGAACGCGATGCGTGTTCTCAATACTGCCTGCGCAAGGGGCTGTATCACGAAAATATTGATCTCATGCTTTCCACCGAACTGACCGCGGTCGAGGGCGAGCCGGGTAAACTCCACGTCACCCTGCGGAAAAAATCAACCTTTGTCAATCCCAACCTCTGTATCGGCTGCGGCGAGTGTGCTGCGGTCTGCCCGGTGCAGGCGCCCGACGAGTTCAACGCCGGGCTGACCTTGCGCCCGGCCGTGCATCTGCCTGCGCCTTATACGATTCCCAACCATTATGTGGTGGACCTGGACAGCTGCCAGAGATGCTGGGCCTGTTTCAAGGCCTGCCCCACCGGAGCCATAGACTTCAGGTTTGAGGCCCGCTCTGATTTCAAGATTCTCATGGCCGACCCCGACCCCTCGACCAAGGACAACCTCGAGGCGTGGCTGAAGGACGAAATTTTTCCTCTGGATGCGGCCGGAACCGGGGCCGAAGCCCTGGAGAAGATGGCGCAGGATGGCAGTTACCGGCTGGTGCTTCTGGATATGGATCTGCCTGACATGCCTTTAGAGGAGGCCCTCGACCGCATGCAGGAACAGCATCCCGGGCTGCCAGTGGTCCTGATGGCCGCGCCGGGCGAAATCCAGGCAGCCCAAAAGCTTTTGGCTCATGGCGCCCTGGAGGTCCTGGCCAAGCCTTTGGAAGAAGAGGTCCTGGTCCCCTGGCTGGACAAGCTCTATCTGAAGCTGGAATCTGACGAGGAGTTCGGCCTGGAGGTCGGGTCCGTGATCCTGGCCGCTGGATTCGAATGCTTCAAGCCTTCGGAAGCCGCCAATCTTTACGGCTACGGCGCTCTGCCTGGAGTGGTCACGGCCGTGGAGTTCGAGCGCATGGCCAGCGGTACCGGCCCGCACCGCGGCGAACTCCTGATCCCCGGGAGTTCGAAACCGGCGCGCCGCATTGCCTGGCTGCAGTGCGTCGGGTCCAGGGAACCGCGGATTGAAGCCGATTTCTGCTCATCCGTGTGCTGCATGTTTTCGATCAAGGAGGCGGTCATGGCCAAAGAGATCACCCAGGGCCGGGCCGAGGCCGTTATTTTTTACATGGACATGCGCACCTTTGGCAAGGATTTCGAGCGCTACCGGGACCGGGCGGAAACAGAATTCGGCGTGAAATTCAGGCGAACCCGTGTTCACTCCGTCGCCTCGGCTGAGGGTTCGGAAGGGCTGCAGCTTGATTTTCTGGATGCAGCAGGGAAGAGGCGGAGGGAGATATTCGATCTGGTCATCCTGGCCGTGGGGGCCAGGCCGGCGGCGGACATGGAGGATCTTCTGGAAATAACCGGCGCCAAGGCCGGCCGCTGGGGGTTCTGTGAGACGTCCTCCTTTGCCTCGGCCCAGACCGGCCGGCTGGGCATCTTTGCCGCTGGCACTATCACCGGGCCAAAGGACATTTCAGAGTCGGTCATTCAGGCCGGGGCGGCGGCTATGGAAGCCTCCCGCCTGGTTATCGGCCATGAGGAGCTTACGGCAGAGGCGGCGGAGCCGGTTTACCGGGACGTATCCCTGGAAATGCCCCGGACCCTCGTGGCCCTGTGCACCTCCTGCCGCACCCTCGAAAAAGGCGTTGATCTGGACGCGCTTCGGAAAAAACTCTCCGGGCTTCACTCGGTCCAAAGCGTGATTCATGTTAAGAACATGTGCACCCAGATGGGCTGGTGGCAGCTGGAGAAGGAGGTCAGGAACTCCCAGGCCAACCGAATCCTGCTCGGCGCGTGTCAGCCTTTTGTGTACGAGCCGAAGATGAAGGAGTTGGGCCGGAAGATCGAGCTCAACCCGTCCCTCATGAGCGCGGTTGACATCTTTACCCCGACTTTTCCGGGATTACTGGCAGATGCGAAGGCCAGGGAACAGGAGATATTCGCCACCCTGAACACAGGCCTGGTCAGGCTTCTCGGGGCAAACCCCGCACCGGTTCCTTCCATCGCGGTGACCCCGAGGGCGCTGGTGGTCGGCGGGGGCGCAGCCGGTTTGACCGCGGCGCTCTCCCTGGCCGAGCAAGGGCTCGAGGTGGACCTGGTGGAAAAGGATAAAGCCCTGGGCGGCGTGGCCCTGACCCTGCAGTACACTCTGAACGGGGATTCACCTCAGGAGTACCTCCTGGGCCTGATCGAGCAGATAAAGAAGCATCCCAAGATCAGCGTCTTCCTGAGCACCCGGGTGGTTGCCTCCAGGGGAAGCGTCGGGCGGTTCGTAACGACCGTGAAGACCGAAGACGGGGAATCCGTGGACCTGAAGCACGGGGCCGTCATTCTGGCCACCGGCGGCCGCCAGGGGAGCGTCACATCGTATGGCTACGGCCAGCACGAGACAGTGATAACCCAGGCAGAACTGGAACAGGAGCTTACCTTCGGCAACCTCGACCCCACAACCCTGACCGCCGTGGTCATGATCCAGTGCGTAGAGTCGCGCCAGGAGCCGCACTTGTATTGCAGCCGGGTCTGCTGCCTCGCCGCCCTGAAAAACGCCCTGTTTCTCAAGAAAAAAAATCCCAATCTCCCCATCTTTATATTTTACAGGGACATGATGGCCTATGGCCTTTTTGAGGCTTATTACACCAGGGCGCGGCAGGCCGGTGTCATCTTCATCCCATACGACGTCGGGGATAAACCCCGCGCTAATTTTGAAGGCGACCGCCCGCTCGTTACCGCCAGGGACCCGGTTCTGGACATGGACATACAGATTCGCCCGGATTTGCTTATCCTGGCCCCGCCGATCGTGCCTCACGATGTTCATGATCTGGCTGAAATCTTTGGGGTGGAACTCAACCAGGACGGTTTTTTTCAAGAGGCGGAGTCCAAGTGGCGGCCGGTGGAATGCCTGAAGCAGGGGATATTCCTATGCGGGACGGCCCTTTCTCCCAGGTCTGTCAGCGAGAGCATTGCCTCGGCTGAAGCTGCGGCCGGCCGGGCTTTAAGCATCCTCAGCAAAGAGATGGTCGCGGGCAGCGCCGTGACAGCGGTGGTTCGCTTCAACCTCTGCTCCCGGTGCGAACTCTGCATCTCCGTGTGCCCGTATGGCGCCAGAAGCCTGGACCCTGAGGATGAGAAAATCGTGGTGGATGAGCTGTTATGCCAGGGCTGCGGCTCCTGCGCCGCGGTCTGCCCGAACAGCGCCACGGTGCTGAGGGGTTTTCATGACAGGGAGGTCATGGGGGCCATTGACGCTGCTTTGGAAGGATTTATATAATCAAAATTTATCAGTGCTCCGTTCGTTGAACCCTGCACGAAAAATTCCCTAAGTCTCCCTAAACCGCATCCCTATCGAACCAGAAGGCGAGGTATTTCCACCGGCCCCAGTCCTCATAGATCGCCTGAGCTTCCCTGTCGGACGGGCGCTGCCCCTTGAAGTATTTCCGGCTCACGAACCGGCGAAAGCCCGTATCCACGGCCAGCTCGTCGTACCGCCCTAAAAGCATGAGCAGGGTCGCGGCGGCGTAATGGCCCACGCCTTTAATGGCCAGCAGCTTTTTCTTCAGTTCAGGGCTTGGGATGTCTAAATCTCGAAAAGCCTCCAGGTCAAGCTCCCCGGAGGCGACGCGCCTGGCCAGGGTGTGCACGTAATCGCCGCGGTAGCCTAAGCGGACGGCCTGATTAAAGGTTTCAGGCAGGGCGGCGGCCATGGCTTCGGGGGTGGGGAAGGCGCGTAAATAGGAGTCGCCGGGGTACGGCTCGCCCAGAGTGTTCACCAGGCCCTCGACCATGCGCGTCGTGCCTCCCCACTGGATGTTGGTGGTGCAGATGGTCTTGACGACATCCTCGAACACGGTCGGAGAGCGCAGCAGACGCCCCAGGCCGTGATTCATTTTTACCCAGCGCTGGCCGCGCTTCTTGCACAAGGCATAAAACCCGGACAGGTCTTCATCGGCACGGAACATGCGCCCCACCACGGCGGTGACCTCGTTTTGCTCCTTCTGGGACAGCCTGCCCGCGTGGCTGACTTTAATGGCGATTCGCGGCCGTTTGATCGTGCCGTCACCGCTGATATCCAGAAGCACGACCTTGCCAGCGCTCAGGCGTTCCACGCGCTTGAGCGCACGGCGTTCTTCATCCCAGGAGTTGGGCGCCAACACCACCCAGCCATGTGAGCGGGCGCTGTGATAAAAATTAAAGGGGGCAGGAGGGGTTATTGAGAGATGTGTTGTGTTAATTTTCAAAATTTTATTTTACCCTCACTCATAGAGCAACAGCCAAATCCTCCTGTCCTCCGGCCCCGGACAATGAGTTACTAGAGCCACCCGTGACCCTCATCCTCTCTGTCTTTTGTACCTTCCCATGAGCACGCCTTCGGCCAGGATGTGGCCTTCAATGGCCTTCAGGATTTCTTTTTTCGTGGCGGCCTTTGGTTCCAGATTCACGGCTGTATCCAGCGCGTAAACCTTGAAACAGTATTGGTGAGCGCCAAAAGGCGGGCAGGGACCACCGTATCCGCTCTTCTTGAATGACGTCATGCCCTGCTTCGCGCCGCTGTCAAGCGTTTCTTTTTCAGGAACGGCCGGGGGGAGGGACGAGACATCAGGCCCAACATCGTACACCACCCAGTGGACCCACGTAAGCAGCGGGAGGTAGCGCATGGGAATGTCATGGTCGTCCATGATGATGACGAAGCTTTTCGTTCCTTCAGGCGCACCTGACCATGAAATGTCGGGAGACACGTTTTCGCCATCGCAGGTATGCTTCGGCGGTATCATTTCCCCTTCTTTAAAAGCAGAACTCGTTACCATGAGTTTCGTTTGCGGTCTATCAGACAATTTTACACCTCCTTTGCCTTTGAATCATTTCTCGGCCTACACTTCAGGTGATCAGAACTCTCTTCAAAGATATCCCAATGACCTGACTCCTGAATTTTATCTTTGGTAACTGTCCGTGGCTGATGGCCGTCGTCAATTACCAGTACTCCATCGTTCTTTGTTATTCTTTTTACTTCTCCTAAAAATTCAGAAGGATTTTTAATTATGAAGAACATGTCAATGGCGCAGACCACGTCTGCTGTATTATCAGGCAAGGTACTCTTATAACCGTTAATCAATACAGGCTCTATGTTTGTAAGGCCGTATTTATCAATTTTCTTTTTCACGGCTTCTATGGCCAGTTCGTGAATATCTATGGCATAAACCTTACCTTTTTCACCCACGAGTTCCGCCAGCCTGGCGGCATACCTCCCCGGACCGCAGCCATAGTCAACCACGGTCATGCCTTCGCGAACACCAAATTTTTTGATGCGTTTTTTTATATATGGATAAAAAAAATCAACAATTTTAAAAATGAGGGACATCCCCTTAAATGCTGTATTTGACATTTTTTCCATGCGTCTTTTCTCAACTCTTTTTCCTAGACTCATCACTACCTCCAAAAGCAGTAAGTATTATTTACGGAACTAAAAAAACAGGGGCAGTCTGCTCAACTGGATGCCATCAATTTTTTTCTCAGCTGTCTGACAAGAGGCAGGGCCCGGCCGGCAGCCCTCGCAATACTGTGTCCTGGAATTTACAGCCTTCAGTCCCTGACGAAGAACACCGGGCTCGACCAGGCCATCTCGCCATCTTCCTGAGTTATCCTGACGCAGTAGTAGCTGTTTTGCGTTCTGTCGTATTGCCTGTCCTCCAGGGCGGTGTCAAATTCTGGAGATTCTAAGTCCTGAAATAATTGAATGACGCTTCCGTTCTTGATCACTTCTATCTTCCTGATCTTATCCATGGCTCGTACGGCCAGTATAATCTCGGCCTTCTCTGCCGCACCGCTGCTTATTTCGCCGCCCATGACGCTGTCATTGACCGCAAAGTACAAGGCAATCGGCGCTCCAGTCACGGCGTATCAGCGTCTCATTTTAAGCGCCTCATAGACCGCGTCCCGGCCCAGTGTTTCCGCCAGGACCGCGGCCATCGGCATGAAAGAGTTCCATATTATGATCCTTGTCTCGCGAAATTTTTGGTTCTCATTATAACATTGGGTGAACCTCAGTCTAGAGATTAATACTCGGATAGTAGTCTGTCAACGCAGGAAAAGAGATGAACCCCCACCCCGGTTTGACTTAACAGAAGATGCTATTTCATCAGGATACGAGAAGGGGTTAGCGGGTTTTTCTTTATAATGTCCATTTTCATGCTTGAGCGCTCTTCGCGGCTTTGATAGACTGACTTTTTAATCGTATTTATGTTTTCTTAGAATCATGGTCCATTTCTTGAGCATTCCAGACAGGGCCGATCAGATTTTGCAGGTTTTAAATTACACTTAAGGAAATAAAGAATTTGATTACTCATAAGGTCTTTAAATACCTTGTTCAACATTGGCACGGCAAGGGCGGGTATCGCCAGGTACTCTTTTTAGCGTTTCCTCTTATCTTCAGCTCCACGGCCATGGCGGTCCAGCAGTTTGTAGATCGAATGTTCCTGGCCTGGTATTCGTCGGAGGCCATCGCGGCCACGATGTCGGCTGGCATACTCAACTTCACCGTCATAAACCTATTTGTCGGGACGGCCGGTTACGTGGGCACGTTTGTGGCCCAGTTCTGGGGCGCTGATCAGGAAGACAGGATCGGGCCGATTATATGGCAGGGCGGTTACGTAGCCGCCGCGGCGGCCCTGGTGCATCTTTTAATGATACCGCTGGCCGGTCCTTTTTTTCGCCTGGTCGGCCATGAGCCAGTGGTGCAGAACCTGGAAGTGATCTATTTTCAAATTATATGCCTGGGGGCGGGCCCGGGCGTGGCCAGTGCGGTTCTGGCCGGTTTTTTTCTAGGCAGAGGTAAAACGCTCTATGTGATGACAGTCAGTATCGCCGGTACCATTATAAACATGTTTTTCAATTATGTGCTCATCTTCGGGAGCCTGGGCTTCCCGGAAATGGGCGTTACGGGCGCAGCCATTGCAACGCTTATCTCGACCTTGTTCATTTTCACTGTTTTTTCCATTCTTGTCTTTCGCTCCGCCCATGAGAAGACTTATCGCACGCATTCCGGCTGGCGCCTTGACGTTCCCCTGTTTATTCGACTCCTGCGCTTCGGCCTCCCGAACGGGGTGCAGTTTTTTCTCAGCCATATGAGCATCGCCGCCTTCATCCTGCTCGTGGGCCGGCTGGGCACGGTCGAACTCGCCGCGACAAGCATCGCCTTTAACATCAACATGCTGGCCTTCATGCCCATGATCGGCTTTGGTATGGCGGTCATGATTCTGGTGGGTCAAAATCAAGGCCAGGAACGGCCTGACCTGTCGGAACGCAGTATATACTCAGGTTTCCTGCTCACCTATATTTATATGACCACCATCGCCTTACTGTACGTGATTGTGCCTCACATGTTTTTATGGCCCTTTGCGGTGAAGGCCGACCCCGGGAGCTTTGCGCCCATATACCGAACCACCACGATTCTACTCAGATTCGTAGCGGTGTATTGTTTATTCGACACCCTGAGCATCATTTTTGCCTCTGGAATCAAAGGCGCCGGCGATACGCGCTTTGTCATGATCGCCATTGCTTTTTTGTCTCTATTCGGTCTGGGGCTGCCAACTTACATCGCCCTGGTCCACCTGAACCAGGGGCTTTACACGGCCTGGACAATCATCACTATTTACATAAGCCTTCTGGGCTTTATTTTCATGTTTCGTTTTCTGGGCCGTAAATGGAAAACGATGCGAGTTATTGAAACGAGAGAGCCGGTCCTTCCCGCGGCGGTTCATATAGAGCCCGCTTTATCCGACGAATCATAGGATGCTTTTTAAAAAAGCACCGTGTTTGATTGCAAATCAACTGAAATAAGTATGGGATTTGGAGGCCACGACAATATCTTCTTCGAGGTGTTTGAAATTTTGCATGTCCGCATTGACGACGTCTAACCCATGTTCGAGGGTGTAGGCGTAGGCTCGTTGGAACGGGTTGAGCGGGTAGGCCATAATTTTTTTATCATAGATGTGGTCAAAGGCGAAGGGATCACCTTGGCCGCCGACCCACGCGGAGGCCAGGTAGCGGACCGTTTTCATACCAATGAGTCCGATCCCGGCCTGACGCGCTTTTTCGAGTAAGGGCTGAAGCTCCTTGAGGGTGGGCGTGCCTTCCGCCAGCGTTTTGGTATGCCAGTCATACCATCCGGCTGGCGTAATACCGATCATGGCCACGTCATACCAACCGATCTCAATTGCCGCCTTAAGGACCTCACCTGCATTTTCATGGGTGCTCAGGCCGAAATGCCTTACCTTTCCGGCAGCTTTGGCTTTTTGAAAGGCTTCGTACATTTCTTCGCATTTAACTAAGGCCGGGCTGTTGACGCCCATCAGGTAGTAAGTATCAAGAAAAGCGATCTCCAGGTTTTTCAGGCTTCTGTTCAATAGCTTCACCCATTTCCTGGCGGCCGCTTGAGCCTTCTTGGTCGTAAGTGACGCGCCAGGTCCTATGCGAATGTATACAGGTGCTTTTGATGCGACCCAAACTTCGTCGCGGTGCGCCTTCAGGAACGGCGCTAAGCTGCGTTCCGCGCCGCGATAGACCATCTCCGATCCCACGTCGAAATGGTTGATGCCAGCTTCAAAGGCCCGGTCCAGGAGACGCACGGCCTTCCCGCCAGCCAGCGCGGCGCCGCAGCCAAAGACCAGACGGCTGGAATGGAAGCAGGTTCGGCCAAGTTTTCGGTACGTCATCGAGGGTCGTTCATTTCGGCGGATAAGGTTGGAACTGCCAGCCTGTTTTCGGGCGCCGGCCTCGGGAGCGACAAGCAGTGTTTGGCCGCAGATGGCCAGCCCTGCCGAGATTTTCATAAAATCCCTTCGGCCCAAGCCTTGACTGTCACCCTTGCTGGTCATCCTAGCCTCCTTTTTAAGTAATTTGTTTTGAGCAAAGTGCCTGAACAGAGCTATATAAAACAGATCGCTGACGCCAGGTCAATCTCCTTTATAAGTTTCTTGAACGTCATCAGGGTGTCTCGTTCACCTGTTTCATCTGCTATAATGATTCAAATTATACCCTAAAGGAGCTTTTAGATGAAACAGAACTGGTTCATGGTTTTTCCCTGCAGGCCCGGGGTGGGCATGGCCCTGAGGCTACTTTTGCTCCTGGCTTTCTTGTTTTTCGGGTCAAGTGTCTGTTGGGCGGCTGAATCTGAAAAGCTGACCGAAATCATGGCTGGCCTCACCCCTGGCGGCTGGAGAATGTATGAGGAGGTCAGGCGTTACCAGGCAGAAAATCTGTATGAAAAAATTGACGGAGCAGCCGAACTATACCTCTCCTACGATGTGGTTCGTTTGACCTTGGCTGGGTTTGAAAATAAAAAAGATGAGGAAACGTTTATCGAGCTGTTCGTCTATGACATGGGCACAGCCACGAACGCCTTTGGCATTTTTTCAGTGGAACGGATGAACGGAACACCGCTTGATCTGGGTCGCGCCGCCTACCGGTCAGGCGCACACTGTTTCATCTGGAAAGGCAGGTATTATATTAAGATCATTGTCTCGCCTGAAACCGAAGCGGTGAAACAGATCGGCTTGCGCATGGCCAAAGGGATAGCCAGCGCTCTCAGCAATGCAGGCGAGCCGGTTTGGGGATTAATTCATCTCCCCCTTAGCAACCTTATCCCAGACTCCATAAAATATTTTAAGGTGGACGCCGGCGGCCTGGATTTCATGACAAATACATACACGGCCCGGTATCGGAAATATGGCAGCGTGATCAACGTCTTTCTATCCGGGCAGGACTCTGTCCGAGCGGCCGGCGAGGTGAAGGAACGGTACAGGGAATACGCGTTAAAATACGGCAAGGGAGCTCGAAACCAGAGCAGAGAAGGCATGACGTTCGTTTTATGCGATATGAAGAACACCTTTGACGTCGTCTTTCAAAAGGGACGTCTGGTGGGTGGCGTATCTGCAGTCCCGCACCAGGCCCTGGCCGTTCAGGCCGCCATGGATCTGTGGCGCCAGCTCCCCCATCAGGATTAACAGATAATAAGCGCTCAGCGGATATTGAGGAAATCAACCTTTTTAAGAAAATAAAAAGCCATGAAACAGGAGGTCATTATGAATCACAAGAAAAGGTCTGCCAGAAGCGAATTTCCTGAACTTAAGCTGAGGCGTAGAGATTTCATAGGGCTTATGGGCGCCACCGCTTTGAGCCTTTTAGCACCGGGCCTTGCCTTCGCCTCCCAGGACCGGCATGCGCGTCCGCCTAATATTATATTACTTTTCGCGGATGATCTGGGCTATTGCGACACCGGACTTTACGGATGCGACCGCGTCCCCACCCCGCACATCAATTCCATCGCCAGAGACGGCGTGCTTTTTACTGACGGCTACGTCACGGCCCCGGTCTGCAGCCCCTCCAGAGCGGGTCTTTTAACCGGCCGGTATCAGCAACGATTCGGTTGTGAATTCAACGTCGGACCTATTAGGAGAGCTTTGAGGTACGGCGTGGGTCTCCCGGCTTCGGAAATCACTCTGGCTCATATCTTGAAAAAGGCAGGCTATACCACAGGCGTCATTGGCAAATGGCATGTGGGGGCGCAGCCGCAGTATCACCCTTTCAAGCGCGGGTTCGATGAATTTTTCGGGTTTATCGCCGGGCAGAACTACTATCTCGATCCTCAAACACCTGACGCCCAAAGCATTTTTATCCTGTGGCGGGACGGCCAGCCGGGGTTCGCGCGATTCAGGCAGATAGACCCTATCAGGCGCGGGAGAGACCCGGTTGAAGAAAAAGAATACCTCACCGATGCCTTCACCCGTGAAGCGATTGATTATATCGAACGGCACAAAGCCGAACCTTTCTTCCTATACCTTTCTTACAACGCGCCGCATACTCCGCTTCAGGCCACCAGGAAGTATTATGATCGTTTTCCACACATCAAAGATGAACGCTGGCGGATTTACGCAGCCATGATCTCTGCTGTTGATGACTCGGTGGGCGCGATCCTGGGCAAACTTAAGGAAACTAACCTGGAAGACAACACCCTCATTTTTTTCCTGAGCGACAATGGCTGCGCCCTTTATACACAAGCGTGCGACAATAAGCCCTTAAGGCTTGGCAAAATGTACCTCCTGGACGGGGGAACTCGGGTCCCCTTTGCCATGAAATGGCCCGGCCAGGTTCCGGCCGGGAAGGTTTATCAGCACCCGGTCAGCTCCCTGGACGTATTCCCCACCGCCGCGGCCGCGGCTAGAGTTGATGTACCGAAGGACCGAAAAATAGACGGCGTCAATCTGGTTCCTTACCTCAGGGGCGATAAAACCAGCCCGGCCCATGACACGCTCTTCTGGCGCAACGGCTCGCTCTGGGCGGTCAGAAGCGGTTATTGGAAGCTTTTTCAGGGTGCATGTCATTACTGGCTGTATAATGTCTCCCAAGACATCGGCGAGCAAAAGAACCTGGCCAGTCAGAATCCCGGTGTCGTGAAACAATTGCAAGAGGCTTTTTTAAGCTGGAACGCCGGGCTTAAAGACCCCCTCTGGCCAAGTCGTCGCAGGATACCCTTTCAGTATGAAGGCGTGAGGCTTGAGATCCAAGTCTGATCAATAGAGCGGCTGGCAGAATTATGTTCGTTCAACCGGGTACAGGACGACGTTTCAGTAATCGTCCCCTAAGAGGTGAATATTGCCAATGTGTACCCGCCGCAGTCCAGCCCGCTTGGCTGCTTCCTGGCATCTAAGGGCATGACGGCGTGAGGTTGTGGGGAAGTCTCTGAGGTAAAACAGGGGATGGAAGGCCAGGAGGCTGTATGGGATGTCCGGGTTTAACCCGGCCATATAAGAGGCGATGGCTTTGACCTCATCTTCGTCCACGTAGCCGGGCACCAGCAGGGTGCTGGCCAGAAGGAACGGCGGGTCAGGCCTTTGCGATATCCGTCCGGACAGTGTTTCAAAATTTTCCAGGGTTTTCTGGTTGCCTACGCCACACAAGGCATAGTGGATTCTTTCGTCCCAGGCCTTGAGGTCAAATTTAACGCACCCGCCGGATTCGAGTGTTATCTCTGCCATCATGCTCAGAAAGGGTTCCTGCATGGCCCCGTTCGTCTCCCAGCAGACCCTGAGAATCCGGCCCGGGTTCTGCTGCCGCGCCAGCCTGGACGCCTTTAAAGCATGGAGAATCTGAGGGGTGGGGTCACCGCCAAAATAGCAGATACAGGTGGTTTTCTCGTCCACGGCATCGGCCAGGTCTTTTGAGGAAACCCTGATGGAAGAGGCGGTCTGGGTCTTGAAGTGATAGTTCTGGCAGTACAGGCAGTTGAAGGAACAGGCATGATAAAAAACAGCCAGGTTTTTATAGCCATACTCAGGTGTCCTGGAAACCGAATATTCAGGGTATCCGCCAGCCGTACCGGCCGGGCAGACAAAGCTGCCGACACAGTTCGTGGGCAGAGGATCATAGTAGTAGGAAAGATTTCCCTCGTGCGGTCTCCCGCCTAAAATTTTAGACGATTCCACGCGGCGAAGCCCGCAAAAGCCGGTGGCGCCCTCCGGGATACGACAGCCGTGAAAACACAGGCCGCAGGTCAGACCATCCTCGGCCCGGGGCGGATCAGCAGGCAGCCCAAAGGCCAGCCGACTGCGGTCATGGACCTTCTTGATTTCCGGCCAGACCTCGTCAAAATGATCCTGAATACAAGACGCGCAGTATCCGATGGTCGAGGAGATTGTTCTGTCGGTCCTGTCGCAATGTCGGCACGTGCCCATGGTAAGACTTACCCGTTATCATGATCCAGGGAGGTTTTGCTTGAACTGGCCTTGATTCTCAGAATCATCACTTAAAGACAGCCTTTATTATCCTGGGTTATTTCCAAAGGATCAAGTGCAGCCCTAACAGCTTTCAGCCTCCTACGATCAGGGTTTCTGGCAGGGTGCTGCCTCCGTCTATGACCACCTGCGTCCCTGTGATATAACTGGCTTCATCAGAAGCAAGGAAGGCGGCCAGCTCACCGATCTCATAAATATTACCGAGCCGACCCATGGGAATAGACTTCGCAATGGCCTCCAGAACGGCTTCCATGTTATCAGGGGCGATTTGACGAACTCCCTGTTCCACCATGGGCGTCCTGATCATCCCGGGACAGATGGCGTTGACGGTTATATTGTCCCTGGCCACTTCCCGGGCCAGGGCCTTGGTGAACCCCCAGTTGGCCGCCTTGGTCGTGGCATAAGCCGTTTCGCCGGGGTCCACGACCATCGGTCCTGTGACCGACGACATGATGACGATCTTCCCGTACCCGTTTTTTTTCATGTTCGGGAGAACGGCCTTGGTGCAGTTCCAGACTCCTTTGATATTGACATCGAATTGAAAGTCCCGGTCTTCATCGCTCATTTTTAAAAAAACGGCCGACCGGATCACTCCGGCATTATTGCACAGGATGTCAATCTTGCCCAACCTTGCAATGGCCTCCTCAGCCGCAGTTTTGCAGGCCTCAAAATTCCTGACATCCACCTGGTACGCTATCGCCTGGCCGCCTTCGGATAAAATTGCCTTGGCGGTTTCAAACACCTGATCCAAAACGTCCCACAGGACAACGTGCGCCCCGTGTCCGGCCATCACCCTGGCGATCCCTTCGCCATTACCCATGGCCGCGCCGGTAACCACAGCCACCCTTGAATCCAACTTTCCCATTACAGCACCTCCTGGAAAGAAGCCTGGCCCATGGCAGGCCCCAACCCATTAATAACGCTCTGCCCAAGGCACACTAACAAAAATACTCGGCTCGTTTCTAATTGTGGTATCACATTTTACGGTTCAATGCATCACCAGAGGCGCAGCAAAGATAAAAGGCAAGGCTTATGTGAAGTTAATAAAGGCTTTGACTGGTTAATAATAAGAAAAATAGACCGAAGGTAGAAAAAATCATAAAATCAAAATGATCCCATCGAATAGCGAAGACGCCGTTGTGCCTGATATTCGTAAAAAATTCGCTTGACAATCACCATGTCCCATACTAATTTTTTTTTACACTTCCCATAAAGTCCCGGAGTCAAAAAGCAGGGGAAAAGATTTATATGCCCGGGTTGATTCATATCATCATGGGTCACAGGCTTATCTGAGGCCCGGAAGAGCACCAGAAATATGCGCATGCAAGGAGGGAACACCATGAAGCGAAAGGTACTGCTAGGCGTCCTGATTGGCCTGCTGATCTTTTCAGCAGGAACGTCTTTTGCTGCCTGTAAAAACACGATGGCCCTGTTCACGGCTTACAAGGCCAAGAGGCTCTGCTCCGACGTCTTTATCTCGATGCGGGACCCAGAAATCATCCAGAGCCAGGACTTGGCGGCGGTTCGTGCTTTCCCGGCCATAATTGATTATGCAGGCAAGGCAGTTACGGTTACATTTCAAGGAAAAATCAGGAAACGCGCCATCTATCGTGAAGGATGCGGGTGCACTCTGGTCAATTATGCTACTGAAGAAGAAGTCTTAAATCAGGCCAGGGTTTACGTGGAACCCCGGCCGCGTCATCCGCAAAACGTTCCCTGGCCCACGGGAGACCTCACACCAAAGGCCGAACTCCCGGCCGGTGTTGATAAGGTGAAGCTGGCCGAGGCCATGGACAAGGCCTTTTCAGAACCCGATCCCAAGAAGCCCCGCCGAACCAGGGCCGTGGTAGTGGTTTATAAGGGCCGGATCATTGCGGAGCGTTATGCGTCCGGCTTTTCGCAAAGCACGCCCCTCCTGGGATGGTCCATGACCAAAAGCGTAACCAACGCCCTGATCGGCATCCTGGTTGGTCAAGGTAGGCTGCTCATCCAGGAGCCGGCTTCTGTGCCGGAATGGAGCGGAGCGGACGATCCGCGTCGGTCCATTACTCTTGACCAACTGCTTCGCATGAGCAGCGGACTGAAGTTTATCGAGGAGTACACCAAGAACTCAGACGCCACCTGCATGCTCTTTGGAACTCACGATACAGCGGCCTATGCCGCCTCCCAGCCCCTTGAAACTGAACCGGATAGCAAGTGGAGCTACTCCAGCGGTACGGCGAACATCCTCTCGCGCATCGTACGCGGCGCGGTCGGCGGCACGAGCGCGGATTACTTCGCCTTCCCGCGCCAGGCCCTGTTCAACCGCATTGGCATGCGCAGCGCCATCATGGAGCCTGACGCCTCGGGAACATTTGTCGGCTCCTCCTTCATGTACGCCACGGCTAGAGACTGGGCGCGCTTTGGCCTCCTTTATCTCCAGGACGGCGTCTGGGAGGGAACGCGTATCCTGCCCGAAGGCTGGGTAGATTATTCCCGAAGGCCCACACCCAAGGCTCCCCAGGGAAGATACGGCGCGCAGTTCTGGCTGAATGCCGGAAACCCCTCCGATGAAACCAAAAGGCCAATGCCGTTACTTCCAACTGATTTGTTTTTTGCCAGCGGTTTCGAAGGCCAGTCCGTCACGATTATCCCGTCCAAAAAGCTGGTGGCGGTGCGCCTCGGGCTGAGCCAGGCCAAGGGAGCCTGGAACCTGGAGGAGTTCCTGGCTGATGTATTGAAAGCGATTCCTTAGGGTAGACCAGGAAGGAGCTTGATCAGCTTTTTGTGATCCAGCTTTTAATCCGGGCGCAAGTTTTATAAACTCTAGGTGCGGCCGCTGTACTTCCAGGGGCTACCGCCTCAGCAGTTGATTGGCGATGATGATGCGCTGAATCTCGGAAGCTCCTTCATAGATGCGGAGCATACGGATTTCGCGGTAGAGCCTTTCCACGACGTATCCCCGTGAAACGCCGTAGCCGCCGTGAATCTGCACTGCTTCATCAATCACTTCCTGGGCAATCTCGGTGGCATACAGTTTGGCCATGGCTGACTCCTTGGTGATGCGCTCCTTTCCCCGGTCCTTTAAAAAAGCAGCGCGGTAGATCAGAAGCCTGGCCGCGCTGATCTTGGTGGCCATGTCCGCCAGCTTGCCTTGGATGAGCTGAAACTGGCTCAAGGGTTGTCCAAAGGCCTCCCTTTGCCTGGCGTAGGCTAAGGCTTCATCAAAGGCGGCCTGGGCAAAGCCGACGGCACAGACGCCGACCGTGGTGCGGAAAAAATCCAGGGTCTGCATGGCAATCTTGAACCCGGCGCCTTCCTCTCCCAGCCTGTTCGCCGCTGGCACGCGGCAGTCCTCAAAATAAAGGGAGCCAATCGGATGAGCCGCCACCAGGTCCAGCCGCGCCCCCGGCGTAAAACCCTCAAAACCCTTTTCCACGATGAAAGCTGTGACGCCCTTCGTTCCTTTATCCGGGTCGGTCTTGGCAAAGACCGTGTAGACGTCCGCATCCGGGGCCATGGAAATAAAGGTCTTACTCCCGTTGAGAATATATTCGTCCCCTTTACGCTCGGCCCGCGTCAGGATGGCCGCCACGTCCGAGCCGCCGCTGGGCTCGGTCAAGGCAAAGGTAATGACGCTTTCTCCTGAAGCCACGGGCGGGAGGTAGGCCTCCTTCTGGGTCTCACTGCCCGCCACCACGATCGGACCGGCCCCGAGGCCCTGCATGGTGAAAATCAGTTCGGCGTTGAGGCAGGTCCGGGCCAGCTCCTCACGGACAAGACAAAAAGAAACCAGGGACATGTTTTCAGGACCGCCGCCATACCTGCCCGGAACCGTGAGCCCCAGGAGTCCCTGGTCGGCCAGGAACTTGAGGATCTCCCGGCTGACGATATTGGTTTCCCCTATTTTTTCCTCCAGCTCCTTTAATTTCCCCTGACAGATTTTTATAACGGACTCCCTCAACATCCTCTGCTCTTGGCTGAGGAGGCTCAGAATAAATTCCATAGCTTCACCCTTTGGTTATGATTATTGGTTCTATCACCAGGAAGTTTGAGTAAAAAGACTGATGATCATCCGGGCTCGCGGCCCCTAGCATATCGAAAAATCATTTTTTTTCAAACTGTTTTTTAACTTCCTTTTTGTCCATCTTTCCGACGCTCGTCTTGGGAATCTCATTGACCAGGTAAATCCTGTCCGGAACAGACCATTTGGAGATAAGGCCCTCATTGACAAACTTGTCCAGGAAGGCCCGGAGGTCTTCTTCAGACGCCCTCGCCTTGCTTCCCAATTTCGGAACCACCACGGCGATGGGCCGTTCGCCCCACCTCTCGTCGTTTATACCAACCACCGCCACCTCGGATACGGCCTCATGCTGGCTCATAAGACTCTCTATCTCCAGGGAAGAAATCCACTCCCCGCCGCTCTTGATGACGTCTTTTAAACGATCGGTAATCTGCACATATCCCTCCTGGTCTATAGTGGCGATATCTCCGGTATGAAGCCAGCCTCCCCTCCAAAGTTCTTCAGACTTCTGAGGCTCCTTGAAGTACCCCTGGGTCAGCCAGGGAGACCGAACCACGATCTCTCCCGCAGAACTTCCATCTCTTGGGAGAGGGTCACCCGTCTCGTCCACTACCCTCAGGTCAACCAGAGGTATAGGGAATCCCGCCTTTCTTTGGACGTCCAATCTTCGTTCTATATCCCAGTCCAGCATGAAGGGCTTCAGGAGCGCCGCCGTCAGGATCGGACAGGTCTCGGACATGCCGTATCCGGCGATGAGCTTGACCCCCCGCTCCATAGCGGCCCTGGCCAGTCCTTTGGACAGGGCCGAGCCGCCGATGTTGACCTTCCATCCGTTTAGGTCAACCTTGCTGGCCATGGGGTCAGAGAGTATCATATGCAGCAGGGTCGGGACGCAGTGGGAAAAGGTCACCTTCTCTTTTTCAATGAGTTTCAGCAGTTTCCCGGCTTCGTACAAACCGGGGTAAACCTGCTTCACACCGAGCAGGGTGGCCACATAAGGAATCCCCCAGGCGTGAACATGAAACATCGGCGTGATGGGCATGTACACGTCCCCGGACTGGAAGCGGGGTTCCCTGAAGCAGCCCAGCATCATGCCCGCGGCCAGGGTATGGAGGACGAGCTGACGATGGCTGAAATAAACACCCTTGGGGTCCCCAGTGGTTCCAGTGGTGTAAAAAACCGTGGCCTGGGTGTCTTCCTCGAAATCGGGAAAGTCGAAAGAATCATCAGCCCGCTTCAACATCTCTTCATATTCCGCGGTGAGAGGCAGAGAGGTGGGCGGTCTTTCGGAATCATCCAGAAGCAAAATGAAAGTCTGCACCGTCTCCAGTTTGCTGGCAATCCCTTCCAGGAGAGGCAGGAAATCCTGGTGCGCCAAAACCACGGTGTCCTCGGCATGATTCATGGTGAAGAGAATCTGCTCCGGTGACAGGCGAATATTGACGGTGTGGAGAACCGCGCCCAGCATGGGAACGGCGTAAAAACACTCTAGATAGCGGTGGGAATCCCAATCCAACACGGCCACCGTATCCCCGGGCCTCACCCCCAGGGAGGTCAAGGCGGAAGCCAGGCGATTGATCCGGGCGTAAAAGTCCCGATAGGTATGACGCACCAGCTCCCGGTAAACGATTTCCTCATCCGGAGCGTATAAAAGGGGAGTATGGAGAAGCTGCTTGATAAGTAAAGGATACGCATAGGCCGACGGCGTGCGGGGGATAAGACGGGTGCCTTCCATTGAGACTCTAACCTCCTGCCTTAGGTCCAATCCAAGGTTGTATTTTTTCCCCGGACAGGGAATCTCGCGCCATCCTTTTTCTAAAGAATCCCTCCCCGGCTTGCCCTCAAATTTTGATCACCGTTATTGAACGTTAAGGTTACTATTTAACAGGCTTTGCTGGGTATTACAAGTGGCAGGCGACCCAGTGACCGCTACCGATGTCCTTTAATTCAGGGGCTTGTCTTTGGCAGACGTCCTTGGCCTTGTGACACCTGGGGTGGAAATTGCAGCCTTCAGGGGGATTGATAGGGCTGGGCACATCGCCGCTTAAGAGAATACGCTCCCTTTTTCGATCAGCGACCGGGTCAGGCAGGGGAATAGCGGAAAGTAAGGCCTGGGTGTATGGATGCTGCGGATTACCGTAAAGCTCGTCGCTGTTTGTAATCTCGACAAGCTTCCCCAGATACATGACCGCCACCCGCTCACTGATATGGCGCACCACGGAAAGATCGTGAGCGATGAAGAGGTAGGTCAGGTTAAATTCTTCTCTGAGCCGTTCCAGCAGATCAATGATCTGGGCCTGAATAGAGACATCCAGGGCCGAAACGGGTTCGTCGCATACGATCAGGCTGGGCCTGACGGCCAGGGCTCGAGCTATCCCGATGCGCTGACGCTGGCCTCCACTGAACTCATGGGGGTACCGCTCCATCATATCAGGATCAAGCTCGACCATCCGGAATAGCTCCTGAACCTTCTCCTTGTAATCCTTGCGGTTTTCGACCAGTCCATGATGTATTAGAGGCTCCCCGACAATTTTCCCAGCGGTCATGCGAGGATTGAGTGATGCGAAGGGGTCCTGGAATATCAACTGCATATGCCGCCGTATGGCCCTCAGCTTCTCGCCTCTGAGCTCACAAAGATCCAGGCCCTGGAATAAGACCTGGCCTGAGGTTGCTTTATTCAGTTGCAGGATACAGCGTCCGGTGGTGGTTTTGCCACATCCGCTTTCACCGACCAGCCCGAGCGTCTCTCCCTGTTTTATATAAAAGCTTATCCCATCAACGGCCTTAACTTCAGCCACTTTTTTTCGAAAAACGCCTGCAAGTACCGGGAAGTACATCTTGAGATCAATAATTTCGGTTAAGATATCATTTCGAGGCACAGGGAGGTCTCCGTTTATCTCAATGCGTCCTTATATCAATAAAACAGGCGCAAAAGTGATCGTCCCCAACTTTTACCAACTCAGGCTTTTCTTCCAGACATCGGTCCGCAGCATAACCGCAGCGAGGCGCAAAGGCACAACCCTTTGGCAGCGCAGCGAGATCAGGCGGCTGGCCCTTAATGGGCACCAGTTTGATACCGCGCGGCCTGTCCAGCCTGGGCACCGAGGCCAGAAGCCCAACAGTATAAGGATGTCTGGGCTGGATATATAAGACTTCGGTCGGCGCGGTCTCTACCAGCCGTCCGGCATACATCACGTTCACCCGGTCCACATAACGGGCAACAATCCCCAGGTTGTGGGTGATGAGGATGACCGAGGTTTCGAATTTGGACCTCAGGTCGTCTATGATTTCTAAAATCTGCGCCTGAACCGTCACATCAAGGGAAGTAGTAGGCTCGTCAGCTATGAGCAGTTCGGGGTCGCAGCTTAAGGCCATGGCGATCATGAGCCGCTGCTGCATCCCCCCGCTGAACTGGTAAGGATAGTCTGTCATCCTCCGTTTCGAATCCGGTATGCCCACAAGCTGGAGCAGTTCCAAGGCCTCCTGAGCGGCTTCATTCTTATTCAGGCCGCGATGCAGCTTCAGGGCTTCAGAGACCTGCTTCTGAACGCTAATCACCGGATTGAGGGAGGTCGTCGGCTCCTGAAAGATCATGGCGATGCGGTTGCCTCTGATATGATGCATTTCGCTCTCGCTCACCTCAAGAAGGTCATGGCCTTTGAAGATAATTTTGCCGCCGATGATCAACCCGGGCGGGTAAGGGATGAGGCGTAAGATAGAGAGAGCGCTTACGCTTTTGCCACAGGCGCTCTCGCCCACAAGGCCGACGCTCTCCCCTTTCTTGACGTGATAGGATAGGCCGTCCACCGCTTTCACCAGACCGGCTTCGGTATAGAAATAGGTCTGCAGGCTTTTAACCTCCAGGATGTTTCCCTCTGCCGTCAATTCTCTTTCCACCTATTAGAATAAGGAGCACAGGGGTTTAGGCGCCTGGCTGTCAACTGGCAGATTAAACCCCTGTGTTTGTCAGGCCTGTCTTAAAGTAATTTTCTGTTATGCCTTTTATCTTTTTACTTGGACTTGGTTGTCCAAATACGGCCGAACACCGGACCCGGGCTAAAGAAGCCGATACAGTTTTCACCATGGAAGCCGCCGATATACGGCTGCCAGTAGTTGTAAACGTACGGGGCCGGAGAGCTGAACCTGGGGACCAGGCTTAAGGCGTATACATTTGCTTTTTTCAGCTGCCGGTTCATCTCATTAACATCATGTATTTGCCTGACGGTATCGTACAGTTCGGTCAGCTTGGCATCATTGATTTTCCCTGGGTTCCAGAATTCTCCAGGCGTCTGTTTCCGCATGGCCACCAGGGGACCTGAGCCGCCGTCTGAGACTCCGATCATGCCTTCAAATTTCTTGGTGGCCATAATACTGTAAATCTGATTCGGTTCAACCACCCTCATTTTAACCTTGACCCCGATCTGGGACCAGTAGGCCACGAGCATCTGGGCTATGTCATCATAGGTTTGGGGGTAGACCAGGTTAGTCTGGAAACCCTTGGGATAGCCGGCCTGGGCCAGAAGCTTCTTGGCCTTTTCCGGGTTGTATACATAATTCTCCTTGACGTCCGGTGGAAGCTTGTCCCAGGGGGTATAAAGCGCCTTCGGCCAGAAAGCCAGGAACGGATAACTGAATTTTGCATACTTGCCACCGTATAAAGACTTGCCGATGGCATCGCGATCCACGCCCATATTCAGGGCCTTGCGCACCCTGATATCTTTAAGGACCTCGTTATTCATCTCAAAATGAACCTGAAAAGAATCCGGGACAATGACACCTAATTTATTCAGCTCGGGGTTTGTCTTGTCCAGGCTTTCGGCGTTGTCCCACCTTACTGAATAGAGTATATCAATTTTACCTGCCCGCATAGCTGCTATCCTGGTGGCGCGATCGCGAATGATGGGCAGCTTGATCTTGTCGGCAAAAGGTAATTTGTATTCCTTTCCGCCAAGCTTGACCGTCCCCCAGTAGTCAGGGTTCCGGGCGTAAGTAACGGAACTGCCGCGGACATATTTTTCCACTAGGAAAGGTCCTGTGCCGCAAGCATTCTTCCAGTTATCAGCGCCTGCTTCCACCATTTCGCGGGGGTATATTCCAATATAGGCTCCATATCCGAGCAGATAGCGCCATTCACCGATGAATTTGTTCAGCTTAAAAACTACCGTGTATTTGTCAGGGGCGGTCACGGAATCCAGGCAGGCAAAACGTTTCTTGGCCACCCGGGGGCTTTTTAAAAGCCGATTCCAACTATAGACCACGTCATCAGCCACAAACTCCCGGCCGTTAACCGGCGGCTTATTCTGAAACTTGATCCCTTTGCGCAGTTTAAAGACCAGAGTCAGGGGATCGGTCCACTCCCAGCTTTCAGCCAGACATCCCTTTAAGACATGGGGGGGATACCATTCCGTTTGGGTAAAATCCCATTCATTGGTACCCATCGGGCCTTTGGCCCAGTCACCGTACATCAATTTTTCAGCAAAAAATGAGGTGAACTGATCAACGTTGTAATTCGCCATCCCTGGATCAAAGCCCTTAGGGTCGTAAGCTATTAAATAATTTCCAGCGATAATAGTTCCGCCATATTTCGGCTCCACCTTGGCAGCGTTGGCCTGACCGGTGATATTAACCACACCGGTATAACTCAGGAAACCAATTGCAGCCAGCAAGATCAAGGCTGCACCAAGGCTGAAGCCGACCTTTTTGATAGTGCTTCGCTTCATCATTCGATTCTCCTTAGGATTAGATGGTTGGACCCAGGCTGTCTTGATACGGCAGCCACTTTCTGAACATAATGTCTATTTTAATTCACGCTTGAAAATTTTCACCCCCTTTTTTACCGGCCGACGACATGAGGCTGTGAAGGGTGCAGGAGGTTCTACTAGGCCTCTTTAATATCCTTCACGACCTCAATATTGCCTTGCTCAAGGCCTTCCTGGCCTTGACTATACTATAGCTTCCCAGCCCCCCTCTTAACCTTGGATCCAATATGTCCCTGACAGCATCTCCGAGCATATTGACGCTATACACTACGATGCAGAGGGCCAGGCCAGGCCAGATGGCCATCCAGGGGGCCTTGAACATATAATCACGTCCGGCGCCGCTCAGCATACCGCCCCAACTGGGCGCTGGGGGAGGAATGCCCAGGCCGAGGAAGCTCAGGCCGGACTCGGCCAGGATCATAGCCGGCACCCGTGTCGTAAACAGGATGATAATAGGCGCCATGATGTTGGGCAGGATATGCATGGTCAGGATTTTCCTTTGGGGACAACCAATTGCCTCAGCAGCATCCACGTACATATTTTCTCTAATGCCTATGACCGCGCCGCGAACGATTCTCGACCCGCCAACGCCGTATAACAATCCTAAGCAAATGATAACCTGCCACAAGCCTGGTCCGACAATGGAAGCGACCGCAATGAGGAAGACCAAGCCTGGGAAGCACATAAAGGCATCTACAAACCGCTGGATAAGGAGGTCGAATTTGCCGCCAATATATCCGGTTAGAATCCCTACCAATACAGAAACAGCCGTAGCCAGGGTACTGGCCACCAGACCAACAATGATCGAGATTCGAGCGCCGAATATGATGCGGCTGAGCATGTCTCGTCCCAGGTTATCCGTGCCCAGTAAATATTTGGCTGAAGGCGGGCTGAGGAAGTCAATGGGGTGAATCTCATTCATGCCATAAGGAGCCAGGAAATTGGCAAAAATACCCACGAAAAGCATGATCAGAGTTACAATCGCGCCGGCGGTACCCAGGGGCTTTTCCTTGACCAGCCTGATCACGAAATCAGCCAGTGAGGAGCGCCTTTTTGAGGGTTCTCCAGGTCTGCCTATTACGTCTGTAGTGCTTTCACTCATTTTTAAACCTTACCTCTAATCAAAACGCACCCTAGGATCTAAAAAGCCATAGATAAGGTCAATAAAAAGATTTATAACCAAGATGCCGCAGGCAATCAACAAGACGAGCCCGGAAACAATGCTGTAATCCCTGGTAAAGGCCGATTCAATCAGAAGCCGACCGATTCCAGGCAGGTTAAAGATCTGCTCTAAAATGACCGCGCCTTCCACGACGATAGGCATCCAGAGGCCGACGATGGTCACCACCGGGATGAGGGCGTTTTTCAAGGCATGCTTCCTGATGACCGTTTTTTCCTCCAGGCCTTTTGCCCAGGCTGTTCGGATGTAATCCTGCCTCAGGACCTCCAGCATCATGGTGCGCATCATTCTCATGGTCACGCCGGACATGGCCATGCCCAAAATGATGGCTGGAACGATGACCTGCTTGAAATTTCCTATGGGGTCCTCGGTCAAGGAGATATATATCATCGGCGGCGACCACTTCCACCAGAGGGCCGGAAAGACCACAACCATGGTTCCGACCCAGAAGCCGGGCAGGGCGATCAGGAGGATGGCAAAGCTGCGGGCGATATAGTCGCCCACCGTATCCTGCCGCATGGCGGAATAAACCCCTATGGGAATGGATATGATCAACCCCACGATGAGGGACAGGACACCAAGTTCAAGTGTGACTGGAATTCGAGCCAGTATCTCCTGAGTCACAGGCACGTTTTTCCATAAAGATTTCCCAAGACTGCCTTGCGAAATAATCTGCCAGACCCAGCGCACATACTGCGTATAGATCGGTTTGTCCAACCCCAAGGCATGCTGGATCGCATCCCTGTCCATCTGGGTTGTAAACTCCATATCACTGACCATCAGGTCAATGATGCTGCCAGGCACGAGACGAACCACAAAAAACACGATCAAGGTCGTCACGATCAGGGTGGGGATCATGAGCAGTAATCTTCTAATGAGATACGCCTGCATGTTGTTTCCCTACACTGCGCCCTTGGCTCGAATTACCCGCTTTTCAAGCGCTTGAATCTCCTGTTCAAGATTAGAACTCATGGCTCCACCCCTTGCGATTTATTTGGCCGTTCTTCGGTCTTATCCCCCAGCTTAAACCCCCATTTCCTCTTCAAGTTCAGTTAAGGTGGTGTCAAGGCGATCCAGCATATCATCTACCTGCTCGCTGGTGATACAGATGGGTGGAAACACAAAGATAGGCAAGCCGCGTTTATGGGCGGCCGGTCGACGAGGACCATATAAAGTGGAATATAAAACAAGGCCATTTTTTAATGCAAGGGTCTGTAGTTTGCGCTCTGCCTCCGCACCTTGAGGAAAGAATTCCATGGTCTCTTTATTCATGACCAGCTCAAGAGGCATTAACATCCCGATGCCCCGTTTTCCTGCAATGATGGGATGCTTCAGCAGCCGCTCCGCTTGTGAGTGCAAGTACGACCCGACTTCGGCACTATTTTCGATTAAACCATCTTCCTCTATGATATCAATAACAGCTTTAGCGGCGGCACATGCTATCGGATGTCCCTGATTGGTAAAGCCGTGCACAAAGGCAGCGCCTTTGGCAAACGGCTCATTAACCTTATCACTAGCGATCGCCGCCCCCATGGGCGCGTACAGGCTGGACATCCCCTTTCCGGTGATCATAATATCGGGTTTTACATCAAAGTGCTCCATACCAAACCACTTGCCGGTTCGGCCAAAGCCCGTCACAACTTCATCAGCGATGAAAAGTATATTGTACTTGTCACAGATCTCCCTTACCTTCTGCCAATATTCCTTGGGAGCCACAAACCCGTAATCCTCCCCTGCGCTTACCGGTGTTGCCATGAAGGCCGCCACGTGCCGTTCCCCGGCATAATGGATCGCTTCCTCCAGTTCATAATTGCAAAACTCCGCGTATTCTTCGGTACTCATACCTGCAGGGGGACGAGAGCTAGGCTGATGAATATGCGGCCAGGGATGCATATAAGGCACAAACTTGGTCTGGGATCCAGGACCACCGGCTGCTGAAAGCGCCCCCAGCGTCATGCCATGATAGCTTTCGTGGCAGGTTATAATTTTGTATTTTTGATCATTCCCCGTTTCAACGTGATACTGGCGAGCCAGTTTAATAGCCGTCTCAATCGCCAAAGATCCACCCGAGACAGGAAAGACGGTATTCAAATCCCATGGTGTAATTTGGCTAATTCTCTCGCATAGCTCCGCCCGAGGCTGGCTGGAAAGCATCGGATGACAGTACTCGAACTTTTCCAATTGCTTGTTTATAGCCTCGCGAATTCTCCTGTCACCGTGACCCAGATTTATAGCGATTGGCCCTCCAGATACATCAATGAAACGATTCCCCTCGTTATCATAGAGATATATCCCCTCAGCTCTATCCAAAATTGGTTTATACGGATGATAGCCAAGCATTTTACTCCACATGCCTTCCATTTTTCTTGGTCCAAATTTTTCTTCAATTTCCGGTGTCATAACAACCTCCTTAGATTTCTGACTTGTGGTTAATGTTTTAACAGAAAAAACACCGATCCCTTAGCTTATATCTCCCCTTAGCTAGTTGGGAATGAATCAGCGGCCATCCTGTCAACCCTTTTAACAATCTGAAAAAAAACATGCTTTCTAATAAGTACTGTACTGCACCCGACCTCCTTGAACAACTTCTTCTCACGTTAGTGCAATTTCGTGGTCAAAGAAACCGGGAGCAACTCACCTTTACAACCTCCTTCATGAAAACTTGGTTAAACAATTAAGAACTTATTTGAATCAGTCTGTTGTCAAAGAGTAATTTTAGTGCAACTTTCGTGGTGAATTCCCTTAAAAAAAATCACCCATGCCCGGCGGCCGGAAGCAGAGACACTTCTGCGCCTTATGCCAAAAGCCTCAAGACATCCTCACAGAGGCAGCCCATCGGCTCGGCCACCCCGGGGCAAGTGATCTTCCCTTTATAAAGATTCACGCCTGACGCCAGGGCCATATTTCCCTTTATGGCCCGCTCGATACCCTTGTTGGCAATCTCGAGGGCATAAGGCAGCGTAACGTTGGTCAAGGCAAAGGTTGAGGTTCGCGCCACAATGGCAGGCATGTTGGTCACGCAGTAGTGGATAACCTCATCCACCACAAAGACCGGATCTTCATGGCTCGTCGGCCGGCTGGTCTCGATGCAGCCCCCCTGGTCAATGGCCACATCCACCACCACCGATCCAGGCGGCATGGTGGAGATCATCTCCCGGGTGACCAGGTCCGGGGACTTGGCCCCGGGGATGAGAACGGCCCCGATAACCAGGTCTGAGACCGAAACCAGGCGCGCGATATTTTCGTGGTTGGCCATGACCGTGGCAATGGCGTTACCAAAAATATCATCCAGGGCCGCCAGCCGCCGGGGGTTAACGTCGAGCACGTAGACATCGGCCCCAAGGCCAACCGCGATTTTAGTGGCATTGGCTCCGACCACTCCCCCGCCGATAACCGTGACCCTGCCTTTTTCCACCCCAGGCACTCCCCCTAACAACACCCCGCGGCCGCCGTGGATTTTTTCAAGATAATGAGCGCCAACCTGGGGCGCGATGCGCCCGGCCACCTCACTCATGGGCGTCAGCAGCGGGAGCGATCCATCATCCAGCTGGATCGTCTCGTAGGCCACCCCGATGCACCGGCAGTCCATCAAGGCCCGGGTCAGTTCAGGGGCAGGCGCGAGATGCAAATAGGTAAAGAGGATCTGATCCTCCCTGATCAAGGAGTATTCCCCGGGCAGGGGCTCCTTGACCTTGACGATCATCTCGGCCCGGTCATAGACCTGGGCAGCCTCTGGAAGCAGGACAGCGCCGGCCTTCACATACTCCTCGTCAGTAATGCCGCTTCCCTTGCCCGCATTCTCCTCGATAAAAACCTGATGACCGGCTTCCGTTAATATGCGAACGCCCGCCGGAACCATGCCAACCCGGAACTCACTATTCTTAACCTCTTTGGGCACACCAATCAGCATAATTTCACCAATCCTTCATCTGATCAGGCAGCAAAATCCATTTGCATTTGGCCTTCATAATCATAAATGATTCACTCGAAAGGATGCCGCCTACTTTGGGAAGCTCCACCGTCAGGAACCGGTAAAAATCAGGCATCCCGTTCGGCGAGATAACCTCGACTATAATATCATAACGGCCGGTGACAACCGCAGCCCAGTGGACCAGGTCCAGCTTTGAAATCTGCTCCACCTTTTCATCGAGCTGCTGGTGCTTTTCGATATTGAGGGCCACAAGGACAATGATGAGATTTTCAATCTTAAAGGGATCCACCAGACCGGCGACCTTTAAAACTCCAGAACGCATCAGGGCCTTCATCCTGGAACGGACGGTCGGATTGGTCACCTCCAGGTTTTGCGCCATTTCTCCGGTGGGCATCCGGCCGTCCTGGCTCAGGAGACGGATGAGGTCCTTATCCAGGGCGCTCAAGGCCATTTTTTTTATCTCCTATTAGGTTTCAGAGCGGAGCAGGTTTTCCGTCGCGTCACTCTCACGGAAGGCGGGTGGAGAAATAAAGGGCCATTTTTCTTATATATGGATAATTCCACAGAAGAAAAATAACCAGATAAAAATTTTTTGTCAATATTTTTTTTTAAACAAAAAAAAATTGTCAATAAATTTGTGTTATAACCCGAGAATTTACCCCGGGTCTGAAGCCATAAATCCTGTGGCAAGCCCTTAACATCCAGGTCGGATCAGACTTAACTGGCTGATTAATAACGCCAGGCAACAGCCAAGGAGGCATTTCAGGTGGAGACGACGGCTGCCGCGCAAGCGGCATGACGTTAACGGGCAATTAACATGAGCCGGACACCAGGGAAAATAGCCTATGTGTCAGATGAAGTCTTGACTTGTACACCTAAACTACGTGGGTGGCGAATGCTTCATCTCCTGTGCCTTCCGACCCCCACCGTAACAGTCCTAGATCCTCGAGAATGACGAAGAAGACCGGTACCAAGAACAGCGACAGCATGGTCGCGGTAAACAGACCATAGGCTAAACTGGCCACTATGGGAATGAGGAATTGGGCCTGAGTGCTGGTTTCGAGAAGGAGTGGTAAAAGAGCCGCGATCGTGGTGAGTGAGGTGATGACAATGGCTCGAAACCGGCCTCGCGCCGCAAACCGGGCCGCGTCAGAGATATTCATACCTTCGCCAAGCCGCTCTTTGATAAACGAGACCAGCAGGATGTTATTATTGACCACAATACCAGCCAAGGTCGCGAGGCCAACCAGACTTGGCATGGTAAGGTCAAGTCCCATTAGCACATGTCCCCAAACAACGCCGATGAAACCCAACGGGATCGCGAGCAGCACCGCGATTGGCTGCACATAACTTCGGAACTGGAAGCATAGTATGAGGAAAACGCCGATAAGGCTGATCATCAAATTATTGTTCAAAGAACTGCTTGTTTTCCCGCTTTCCTTGCCCTGCCCCTGAAAGGAGATTCTGAGATTCGGGTATTTTTTCTTTAATTTTGGTATAAACTCCTTTTTTGTAACTCCCATTAATTCACGAGCATTGACCACCCGGGTGTCTATATTGCCCTGTATAGTTATAGTACGCTGGCCATTGATCCGGTGAACGCGAGAGTAATGACGGGTCTGCTCGATCTCTGCGATGGCGGTTAACGGCACCAGACGCCCATCCTGGGAACGAATGTTGAGGTAGCGTAAATCTTCCAGGCTGTTTCGATCACCGGGGGCCAGGCGAACCGTGACATCGTAAGATTCTTTGCCGAGCTGGACGGTAACATTGGTACCGCCATGGAGCGCCGCGCGTACTTCATCGGCCACGGCGCGCGCCGTTACCCGGAGCGGTCCGGTGCCTTCACGCAGCCGGATCCGCAGTTCCGGCTTGCCCGGCCGAAGATCATCGGATACATCCTGCACGCCATCGAAACTTCTGAGCCAGTCCTGAAGTTCGAGCGACGCCTGTTTGCCCTGCTCGAAATTATTGCCCAGCAGGCGAATTTCAATGGCCTTACCAGCGACACCGCGCTCCTTATCGGTGAATTTCAACGCTATGACATCGGGCACGCGGCCAACCAATTCGCGCCAACGGGTAAGCATCTCCTCGATGGTGCCGACACGCTCCTCAGCCCTGAGCAGATCAGCGCTAATCGTGGCCAAGTGCGGTCCATTCTCGTTAGCGTCCACGTTGGAATTGTAAAACACCGAGACATTCTTAACGAGACTCCGGCCTTTGTTTTGACGTACGGAAAACTCATCGTTTAATTTTTGAAGAGCTTTTTCCACCCGAAGCGCGATCTCTTCGGTCCGCGACAACGGCGTACCCTGAGGCAGTAAGATGCGGGCCTGGATAATGTCACTTTCTAGCTCGGGGAACGCTCGGTATTTTAAGAGACCTGATGATGTGGCCGCGAAGGATATTAAAACGAGAGCTATTAAAACTCCTAGTACAGGATAGGGGATTCGGATAGCGGCATCAATAAGCGGTCCGAACACTCTGTCCCGAAAGCTATCGAAGCGGGCATCAAACCAGTTGTGGAACCGCGATCTCCGCGAACTATCCATAGATGCGATGGAATGCCGGAGGTGGGCAGGGAGAATGAGGAACGCCTCGATGAAACTCACCGCCAGTGTAATGAGCAGTACGGCCGGCAAGTACTTAAGAACTTCTCCTATGCGTCCGGATAGGAAAGCAAGCGGTCCGACTACAATAACCGTTGTCAAGAACGACGAAAACACGCTGGGCAGAACCTGGCGGGTACCGTCAACAGCGGCCTCCAGCGCTTCCTTGCCCTTGCGAACGTTAGCGGCGATATTCTCAGAGATGATGATAGCATCATCCATCAGCAGACCGATCGCCACGAGCAAGCCCACCATGGTCATCATGTTGATGGTGTAACCGAGCACCTGCATGATAAAAATGGCCCCGAGAAATGAGACCGGCAGACCCATGGTGACCCAGAAGCTATAGCGGAGACCAAAGAAGGCCCACATGGTGAGAAACACGAGCAGCAAACCCTGCGCACTGTTTACCAGCAGTATGCGCAGGCGGTCGCGGATGTTCGATGTAACATCCTGGCTGATTTCTAGAGACACACCCTTTGGCGCCATTCTTTGTTCGCGTTCTAAATTTTGCTTGATCGCCTCCATGACGAACAGGGAATCCTGGGAGTACGTTTTTGATATTTCGAGCAGAGCGGCCCGTTTCCCATTGAAATGAATTTTTTCTTCCGGATGATCGAAGCGCGTTTCAATGGCCGCGATGTTACCGAGCAACACTTGACCGCCGGTACGGCTCGACACAACAACTAGATCGGTGAACTCCTGTGGAGCACGCCTTTGACCGGCGAAACGGACGATAAGATCGCCGTCCCGGGTTTCCATAATGCCAGCCGGCATATCGAGGTTCTGGCGTCCAAGGGTGGCAGCCAGGTCGCCTACTCCAAGGCCATAGCGGCGCAGCACCTCAACAGGAATCTCAATAGAAATGTCCTGGTCGGAAAAACCGAGCAGACGGACCTGGGCAATGCGTTTGTCTCGTTTTAGGCGTTCTTTAACCTTCTCGGCGTAAGCCTTGAGGTCCATTGGTGTCATATTGCCGGTAACGGCTATACTGGCGACTACAGCGGTGCGTTCCAATTTTACGATTGACGGCTTCTCGGTTTTATCAGGAAAGGTAGTGATAGATTCGACCTGCGACTTCACATCGTTGAAGAAGTCGTCCATGTCAGTGCCTTTTTGCATTTGAGCTGTGATGATAGCTAAGTTCTCGCGGGCGTCGCACCGCACCTCATCCAGGTCAGAGACGCTATCGAGCGCATCCTCAATGCGTTGGCAAATGGCATCCTCTACCTCAGCCGGAGTGGCGCCGGGGTATGGAACGCGGATCTCCACTTCTGTTGGCGGGATAACGGGAAAAGTATCCTTCTGTAGTTTTGGCAGCGCGGACAATCCCAGGACCATCACGGCGACCATAAGCATGTTGGCGGCCGTGGGGTGTTGCGCGAAATACCTGATCACTTCCTGCCTTCCTTGCCCGTAGCTTCTATGATGATCCGTTTCTCGGTTCGCTTGTCCTCTACAGGATCGAGGAGCATACCTTGCACCGCCGGGACCAGATCAGAAAGAACCACGCGTTCGCCTGGGCTTACCCCCTCGACCAGAACCGCAAAACTCCCTTGGGTAAAACGGACTTTAACCGGGCGGATATCAAGCCGATTGTTTTCATCCAGCACATATACCGTACTTTTATGGAGAGCAAAAACGGGAACTACCAATTGATTCACAAGGGATTTACGGCGCAATTCCACTTCTACGAACGTATTTCGCGCCAGCGGTGGCCGCTTGCCTGGCTCAGCCTTCGAGTAAGGATCATCTACCGCCACCACCACTCCGAGGGTCTGGGTTTGCGGGTCAATGGCGCCGGATACCCGGTCAACCCGGGCCTCCCATTCTATGGTATGAACCCCGGTGTGCAGGCGAAGCACGGCGTCCAGATCAAGAGCGCCGGGGGCTTTGGTGCCGGCCACTGATCCCGGCTTAATTTCCTTTCCTTCGATCAGTGGTCGAAGCCTGCCGATCGGGAATTGGGCCTCGACTTCGGTAACATCCATGCCGTCACCCTTAAAAAGAAGTTGGCCTTTATTGACGTATTGGACCCGGTTGATTTTGACTTCGCCGATCCGAACATCGAATGGGGCTTTTATAACGGTATGATCGAGATCGAGTTCAACTCTCGCTTTCTGAGGTATGAGTACTTCCCTCTCAGCGCTGTTGACGGACAGCGCGTTACGCAGATTCTGGACAGCAGCCTCTCCGTTCAAGACTTTCCGTTCAACCGCCTCAAACGCTGCTTTAGCCGTAGTCCCTCTCGAAGCCAGAGACTTACTGCGTTTAAATTCCGCCTTCAGTAGATCGAAATCTCGTTTGGCAATGGTCAAGCTGGCCTTGGTAGTACGCTCCTTGACTCGAATAGCGTTCAGCCGGGCTTCGATCTCCGCTAGAGCGAGGCGATAGGCGGAATTGTCGATTCGAAGGAGCTCTGTACCGGCTTCAACGAAGTGGCCGTTCTTCAGCTTATCAGAAACCCAAACCACCTGGCCCGCGACTTCGGATACCGCCTCCCAGATTCTCCCAGGCTGGGTGATGCCGTAGCCTGAGATCGTCGGCCGAACTTTCAGATTCAGCACTCTGATAACACGAACCTTAACCGCCAGCGGCTTGGTCTCCACCTTTTTGGGCGAATTTATGAGGCTTGGCGCTAGCAATACCGCCACCACACCAATAACAACCGGTGGTACAAACCACAGTCTCCTGATCCACTTTTTCATCATGTTCCTGCCTTGTTGCGTTTAAAAATACCTCACAGGTGAATCATGGCTTCATCGAATATTTCCGGCTTATCCATGAAATCCGGCATTGAATTACTAACAGCCGGTTGACTGGCCTGCGAACGAACTGAGGAACCTTTTCTAACCGAAAGGGTTCCTCCCAGATTCACCCATGAACAATCAACCTCAATTTATAGAAAATCGCTCACTATCTTCCACAAAATCTTGGTCTCAATAGGCTTGGGAATATAATCATCAGCTTCGGTGGACATACCATCGGCATGAGAATACCGGGAGCTGGTGACCTTATCGCCGACCGCGGTCAGCAAAACAACGGGAATATCCCTGGTCTCCTCACTGGCCTTGAGTTCGGCACAAAGGACATACCCGTCCTTCCGGGGCATCATGACATCAAGGAGGACCAGGTCTGGACGCCGCGCTTTGATGGACTCCTCGGCCTCGAGGCCGTCATACGCCCGACCGACCTCACAGCCCTTGCTTTCCAGCATCATGGCTACGGTTTCCACGATGTCCGGTTCATCATCCACGACTAAAATATACGAGGCCATATGTTACGCTCCTTCCTTTGGGTATTTATATCATTTATTTAATAATAAATCAGGACGTTTGTAAAAGGCTAACTGACCTGCGGTCTCGGATAAAGACCGACGGCCTCCACGATCTCTGGCACCATCTCTTCCCATTCGATGGCCATAACATGAAATCCTCTCACCCCCTCTATCTCTTTCAACCGCTGCATGGATTCCACGCAGATCTTGACGCCTTCCTTGGACTGATCTTTTTTAGGGGTGTCACTCATGCGCTTGACCACCTCGTCCGGCACGTCCATGCCTGGAACGCGGTTCTTCATATACCTGGCCATGCCCGCTGATTTGAGCGGCGTTACACCGGCCAGGATAAAGACCTTTTCCAGCAGGCCCCGATCGCGGGCCATCTTCATATAGGTTTCAAATTTTTCAAGGTTGTAAATACACTGGGTTTGAATGAACTCCACACCAGCGGCTATTTTTTTAGCCAGTCTGGGCACACGGATTTCAAAGGGGTCGGCAAAGGGGTTGGCCGCCGCGCCCACAAACATCCGAGGCGGCTGTTCGATATCATCGCCGCCCAAAAATTTGCTTTCATCCCTCATCAGCCTCACGGTCTGAATCAGCTGAATGGAATCTAAGTCAAACACGTTCTGCCCCTGGGGACAATCGCCAAAGGATTGGTGATCTCCGGTCAAACAAAGGATATTCCGGATGTCAAAGGAAGCCGCCCCAAGGATATCGCTCTGCAGGGCGATCCTGTTTTTGTCCCGGGTAACCATCTGCAGCACGGGCTCCAGCCCCATCTGTTTCAGCCGGATACAGGCGGCCAGGCTGCAGAGCCTGGTGACCGAGGTCTGGTTATCGGTGATATTTATGGCGTCCACATGATCCTTGATCATGTTGGCTTTTTTCGTGATGACCTCGCCGTCACTGCCTCGAGGCGGTCCACACTCTGAGGTCACGGCCAGATGGCCGGCGGCGAGTATTTGTTCCAGCTTGCTGTTGGTGGCGGTTTTCATAGTTTCACATCCTCCCTGACCACCTTTCGAGGTCCCCCGGCCCTTTCAGTGGACCAATCCTTGATTGGGGTGACCTGTTCATAGGCATCCAGCTTGCCCAGGCTTTTAAGCCGGTCAATGATTAGCTGCCAGCCGCAGTCAATGTCAGGGTTGATTTCGCATTTGCCATTGGTTGATCCGCCGCAGGGTCCGTTGAGCATCCTTTTGGAACACCGCGATATGGGGCAGATTCCGCCCGTTTGAGCCAGAATGCACTGGCCGCATGCCTGGCATCTTTCGCTCCAGACGCCTCTTTCTTCGCTCACGCCGATAAAGCATGTATTCACGCCCGGAATGACGGGCATGGCCGGGTATTTCTCGGCCATGAACTGAACGCCTGCCCCGCAGGCCAGGGACAGGATGACCTCGTATTGATCAATGACGCCTCTTATTTCTTCCAGATACTCCGGGTCGCACTGACGTTCGAGGGTCACCTCGTCGAGCTTAACCTCGATGCCCTGGTTCAAAAAGTGTATGCGCAGGGCCGAGGCCAGGATACCCACTTCCTTCTTGCCTCCGGCTTCACACACCGTCACGCATTCATTGCACCCGGCTACCAGGATTTTTCGGTATTCCTGCAAGCTCTCAATAACCTCTTCAATCGGCTTCTTCTCGGCGACAATCATTAAACAGACCCCCTTTCCCGGTTCTCAAGCCACCTTTTGTTTCCTGACCAGCTTTATTGGATTTGGACCCATCTCTTTTATTTTTTCCGTCATCTCCTGGGCAATCTGCGCAAAACGGGGCCCCTCGCTGGAAGACAGGTTGTACATCTGAACGCGCTGGCCGCCCGTGCCAATGGCTTCCAGGATTTTCTGGGCCTGTTCCACCCGCTTCCGAGCCTGAAGGTTTCCGGTGTTGAAACGGCAGTCGCCTTCCAGACAGCCGACAACATAAACGCCGTCCACGCCTTTTTCAAAGGCCCTCAGGATATGAATAATATCCACCTTGCCCGTGCAAGGGACCTTGATAATCCTGATCGTACTGGGATATTGAAGCCGCATCGAACCTGCCAGGTCCGCCGCTGTATATCCTCAGAAGTAACAGCAAAAAACGATGATGACCGGATCGAATTCTTCCATTTACAAGACTCCCTCCAGTAAGGCGTCAACCTTGCTTATAAGCTGGTCGTCCTCGTACCAGTTGAGTTCGATGGCCTTGGCCGGACATTCGGCCGCGCACACGCCGCACCCCTGGCAGAGGGCCTCATCAATCTCACTGACCCCTTCCTCATTGATCCGCGGCACCTCAAAAGGACAGACGCGCACGCAGATCAGACAGGAAGCGCATTTTTCCGGATCAACCCTGGCCGTGACCGCGGAAAGGGTTATCTCCGACTGGGCCAGAAACGTCGCGGCCCTGGAAGCGGCCGCCAGGGCCTGGGATATGCTTTCGGAGATCAGTTTAGGCCCGTGCGCCGTGCCGCAGACAAAGATAGCATCCTTGGCCATATCCACCGGCCTCAACTTGACATGCGCTTCCATGAAGTAGCCTGATTTATCACGGGAGAGTTTGAGTATGGAGGCCAGCTCCTCGGTGTCCTCGGCCACCATGCCCGCGCTCAAAGTCAACAGATCGGCCGCCACCGTGACATCCCGATCGAGGATGTCATCCCGGAAGGTGACGTGAACGCCGTCCGGCCCAGACTCGACCCGGGGCGGGTTATCCGGCTCATAGTGGGCAAAGACCACCCCCAGCCGCCGGGCCTCGGTGTAAAAGTCCTCAAGCAGGCCGTAGGTCCGCATATCCCTGTTCAAGACGATGACGCCGGCCTCTGGGTTCAACTCCTTGATATGGATGGCGTTTTTTACCGCCGACTGGCAGCAAACGCGGGAACAGTTGGGGTTTTCCTCATTCCTGGACCCGATACACTGAATCATAACCACCTGGTTGAGATCAGAAGCGCCAAGCCGCTCCAGCCGTTTACTCAATTCAATCTGGGTCATGACGCGGTCGTCTTCCCCGTAATGGTATTCCCGGGGCTGATACTCCTGAGCGCCGCTGGCCACAATGACCACACCGTGATCAATCTTTCTTTCATACATGGCCGGACCGACCATGACCTCGGTCGTGAAATTTCCCTGGACACCGGCAAAACTCACAATGAGGGATTCAGTCAGGACCTCGATCTTTTCGTGCTCCATGACTCTTTGAATCAGCCGGTGAAGGTATTCCTGGATATCCGCCCCCTCGATGGTGGTGGTCAATTCAGTGGCCAGGCCGCCAAGCTGCGGCTCCTTCTCGACCAGCGTCACCTCATAGCCCTGATCTGCCAGGCCAAGGGCGGCGTTCATCCCGGCCACGCCTCCGCCCACGACCAGCGCGGCTTTATTAACCTTGATTCTTTTTTCAATCAGAGGCTTGAGGAGGTTGGCCTGGGCCACGGCCATCTTCACGAGGTCCACGGCCTTGTGCGTCGCCAGCGCGGGGTCGTCTTTATGGACCCAGGAATTCTGGTCCCGAATATTGGCCATTTCAAAAAGGTATTTATTCAAACCGCAGGCCTGGAGCGTCTCCTGAAACAGGCCCTCGTGGGTCCGGGGCGAGCAGGAGGCCACCACCACCCGGTTGAGGTTCTGCTCCTTGATTATCTCCTTCATCTTGTCCTGCGCGTCCTGGGAGCAGGCGAAAAGACTCTGCTCGACGTGAACGACGTTGGGCAGGACGGCGGCATATTCAGCCACGCCCGGAACATCCACCACGGCACTGATATTGACGCCGCAATTGCAGACAAAAACACCGATTCTAGGCTCCTGGCCGGTAACGTCCAACTCTTCAGGCAAATGCACCGTCCGGGTCTCCGTCCCCCGCGCCTGGTTCAAGGTCACACCCGCGGCGCTGGCCGCGGCGCTGGCCTCGACGACCGAACTGGGAATATCCTTGGGACCGGTAAAGACCCCGCAGGCAAAAATGCCCGGGCGGCTGGTGGAGACGGGTGTAAAAGGAGACGACTTCACGAAGCGGTAACGATTCAGCTCCACGTCCAAAAGTCCCGCCAGCTCCGCCACGTCCTCGGGAATCTGAAGGCCGCACGAAAGAACGACCATGTCAAACTCCTCGACCACGATCCCTTGTCCTTCGGTGTAGTAGCGCAGACTTAAATCCCCGGTGCCGCGGACCGGGTCAATGCTGTGGACGCGAGCGCGTTTGAATCGCACCCCTTCCGCCTCGGCCTTGTCGCGGTAAAGCTCGAAATCTTTGCCAAAGGTCCGCATGTCCATATAAAAGATGGCGCAGTCCAGAGGCTCCTGGCTGTGATCTTTGGCGACGATGGCTTCCTTGACCGCATACATGCAGCAGACACTGGAGCAGTAGCCGTTGTCATCCTGGTTGATGTTTCTCGATCCGATACACTGCAGGAAGGCAATCCGGGACGGCTCTTTCCCGTCTCCCGGCCGGGTCAGGTGACCGACCGTCGGCCCGCCGGTGGCCAGAATGCGCTCGAACTCCAACGCGGTAACCACGTTGGGGTGATCAGCGTAATGGTAATTTGCCAGGGAATCAGGATTGTAATTCTCTGAGCCTGGGGCCAGAATCACGGCGCCGACATTCACTTCCAGGGTCTTACTCTCCATGGCGTGGGTGACGCGGGTCACGGCTTCGGCCTGACAGGCCGCCACGCAGCGGAAGCACTCGCAGCAGATGCCGCAGGAGATGCACCGGGCCGCTTCGGCCATGCCCAGCTCCGGGTCAAAGCCCAGTTCAACCTCCTCAAAACCCTTGAGCCGCTCCTCAACCGGAAGACTGGGCATCTTAAGCCTGGGCTTCTTTTTCTCCTCCACCGGAATATCACGCCAGCGGCGC